>SXWI01000021.1 GCA_005791465.1 Bacteroidota bacterium
AGGAAAAATTATTGATACGCCGGGAATGCGTGAGTTTGGTATTGTGGATCTATCCAAACAGGAACTCTCGCATTATTTTCCTGAGATGAAAAATCGAATTCAAAATTGTCAGTTCAATAACTGCCTACATAGCAATGAGCCTGGATGCGCTATTAAAGATGCCGTGAATCAAGGGTTAATACATGAGGATCGTTATGTTAGCTATCGCACGATCCTCGATTCTTTTGAGGAGGAATCTTATTAAGATTTAAACTTCTTTGCTTTTTTCATCGCCTTCATGGCTTCGGGATCTCCACTGATTATTTTTTCTGCACCCACATTTTTCCCATTGGAAGGGCAACCATATTTGGGTTTGAAAATTTTATTCCAGACTTGACAGGAGCTAAGACTACTGATTAGTACAATGAGGAGGATGGAGTTAACTGTTTTTCTCATGATTATTTAACGATAGTAAAGGTAGTTCAATTGTGAGGATTGTCAGGATTCTTAAACCATGCTGCGTATTGCATATAATTATTGGCTATCCGGGCAATTTCTCCTGCCACGGTATCACCCGTAATGCTTTTTACTTTTTTAGCAGGAACACCTGCGTAAATACTATTGGGTTCGCAGATAGTACTTTCCAAGACAACAGCACCGGCTGCAATTATGGTATTGGAATGAACCACCGCTTTGTCCATAATAATGGCTCCCATCCCTACCAGTACATGATCGTGTAGCGTGCATCCATGTACAATAGCGCGATGTCCGATGGAAACATAGTTGCCAATAGTAGTGCCACATTTTTCAAAGGTTCCATGAATAATGGCTCCATCTTGAATATTAACCTGATTTCCGATGCGAATAAAATTCACATCGCCTCTGACCACTGCCTGAAACCAAACACTGCAATTTTCTCCCATGGTCACATCACCGATCAGGGTTGCATTTTCTGCCAGGTAGGCATTATTCCCCATTACCGGGGTTTTTCCACGAACAGTCAGGAGCAGTGCCATTTTTTTCTTTGCAAAGTAGTAAAAATTAAAAGGTCGATCTTTGCACTTGTCATGCAAAATCGGGAACTCTTTTACCGACATCTCGCACAAACGTCTCCGGCACCCTTGGCCCTGGAGATTGTCAAAGCAGATTGTGCTACGCTCTACGATGCAGCGGGTAACGAGTATATAGATTTGATCGGAGGAATCAGTGTAGCCAATATAGGACATCGTCATCCACGTGTGTTGACCGCCATGCAGGAACAGATGAATGCTTATTTACATGTGATGGTCTATGGCGAGTTTATTGAATCACCACAGGTCAGATATGCGCAATTATTAGCGAGTCATTTACCCGCGCCGCTCGAGTCGGTATATTTCACTAACTCAGGAACAGAAGCCATAGAGGGCGCGATGAAGTTAGCGAAGCGTGTAACCAGCCGTACTCATATTATTTCTTTTACTCATTCCTATCACGGGTCAACACAAGGCGCCTTAAGTTTAATGGGGGATGAATATTGGCGTAATGCTTTCAGGCCATTACTTCCAGATATTGAACATGCCACGTATAATGATGTAGCCGTATTGGAGTCAATCACTTCAAAAACAGCCTGTGTGGTATTGGAAACTATTCAAGCCGAAGCAGGCATTTTGACTCCTGATAAAAATTGGATCCAAGCACTTCGAAAACGCTGTACAGAAACAGGAACCTTGCTGGTACTTGATGAGATTCAGGCAGCATTTGGACGAACAGGTTTACTATGGGGCTTTACTGCTTTTGATATTGTACCTGATATTCTGGTATTAGGTAAAGCCTTGGGTGGTGGAATGCCATTAGGTGCATTTGTGGCCTCCAAACAACATATGGATTGTTTTACGGCATCTCCCGTTTTAGGACATATCACCACATTTGGGGGTCATCCGGTTTGTTGTGCTGCAGGGAAAGCTGCTATGGAAGCTTTATTGGAAGAGGGTTGGATGGAACAAGTAGCGGCTAAAGAAAAGTTGCTTCATAAAAAACTTGTTCATCCTAAAATTACTGCCGTACGAAGTGCAGGTCTTTGGATGGCCGTTGCCTTTGATTCTTTTGATACTTGTAAAAAAGTTATTGATACTTGTTTAGAACAAGGGGTCTTGACCGATTGGTTTTTGTTTGCGTCAAATTGTTTACGCATTTCTCCACCACTTCTCATTCACGAAAAACAATTGGAGAAAGCTTGCGAAGTGATTTTGAAGGCTTGCGATGCTTGTTAGTAATAAAAGCAGCGTATCAATTAAGTATACGTAATCTCTTACGCCATTAATTGCCCATATAAAAAGGCAGCAAGTAAGGCTCCAGCTATGGGACCTACCACTGGGATCCAGCTATAAGCCCAATCACTATCTCTTTTGCCGGCTATCGGTAATAAAAAGTGCATGATACGAGGCCCCAAATCACGAGCGGGGTTAATACCATAGCCGGTAGGTCCTCCTAAACAAAGTCCAATTCCCAATACTAACAAAGAAACTGGTAGTGCATCGATGCTTCCCATTTTTGCAGCAGCCGGAGAGATACAAAGTGCCCCAAACACTAATGCAAAAGTTCCTATTGACTCTGAAATCAAATTGTGTAGAGAATTACGTTGTGCTGGAGCGGTGCAAAACACCCCCAGTTTAAAATCTGCATTGTTCGTGATAGCAAAATGCGGGTAGTACAAGATCCAAACCAAGGTTGAGCCAAGCATAGCACCTGCAAACTGGGCCGAAACATAATAAAGCAGATCAGTCGATGCGATTTTCCCCAATGTAAGCATTGCGATACTAACTGCAGGATTGAGGTGACCTTGTCCACCCAGATGGACTGAACTATACACGCCAACAAAAACTGCAAGGGCCCATCCGAGTGTAATCACTAGCCAGCTTCCTTGTGCTTCTTTCGTTTTTTCAAGAAGTACGTTAGCCACTACACCGCCACCAAATAATAACATCAAAGCGGTACCGATTAATTCGCTGAAAAAAATGTTCATACTAAAGTTTTATTGATTTGTTGCCCAAGCGATTGAGGCGTTGACGGCGCGTTGCCAACCTTTGAGTAGTTGTTGGCGCGTACTTGCATCAATCTGTGGAGCGAATGAATGATTAGATTTCCAAAGTGAGCGCAATTGTTCTTTAGAGGTCCAATAGCCCACGGCGAGTCCTGCTAAATAGGCGGCGCCGAGTGCAGTGGTCTCGGTGATAACAGGTCTTACCACCTTGCAATCGAGAAGATCCGATTGGAATTGCATGAGTAAATCATTGACGGTAGCACCACCATCCACGCGTAATTCCTGAATGGGAATCTTTGCATCCGCTTGCATCGCATGAAGCAAGTCCGCAGATTGGTAAGCAATGCTATCCAGGGCTGCCCTTGCGATATGCGCTTGATTGCTTCCACGAGTTAATCCAAAAATACTTCCCCGTGCGTAGGCATTCCAATAAGGTGCACCGAGTCCTGCAAAAGCGGGTACCACATAAACACCCTGACTATCGGGTACACTCGAAGCCAGCTTTTCAATATCAGGTGCACTATGAATAACCTTTAATTGATCGCGCAACCATTGCACAACAGCTCCGCCGATAAAGACAGAACCCTCGAGGGCATATTCTGTTTTTCCATCCAGCTGCCAGGCAATAGTGGTTAATAAATTATTTGTAGAACGAATGGCTTGCTCACCGGTATTCATCAACATAAAGCATCCGGTGCCATAGGTATTTTTAACCATACCCGGGTCGATGCAGAGTTGACCGAACAGTGCTGCTTGTTGATCGCCTGCAATACCTCCGATTGGGATAGAATGTCCGGGAATTACTTCGCAATTGCCTATCACTCCTGAACTAGGTACTACAGTTGGTAGTACCAATTGAGGAATGTCAAAAAGTTTGAGTAATTCTTGATCCCATTGAAGCGTGTGAATATTGTAAAGCATCGTGCGGGATGCATTAGTCACATCCGTAGCATGTACTTTTCCTTTGGATAGTTTCCAGATCAACCAGCAGTCCATAGTGCCAAATGCTAATTGTCCTTTAGCGGCTTTTTCACGGGCACCGGGTGTATGATCCAATAACCATTTGATTTTGGTAGCGGAGAAATAGGCATCCAATATCAAACCGGTTTTTTCTTGCAATAGAGGCGCATGTCCTGCAGATCGAAGCGTGTCGCAGGTTGGTGCAGTTCTTCTGTCCTGCCAAACAATTGCAGGAGCGATGGGTTCTCCGGTTTCCCGGTCCCATAGTACGGTTGTTTCTCGTTGATTGGTAATTCCGATCGCTGCAATTTGTTGGGGTTGTATTCTTCCCTTGGCAATCACTTCGAACATGGTGCCCAGCTGTGTCTCCCAAATCTCATGCGCATCATGTTCTACCCAGCCGGGTTGCGGATAATGTTGTTTGAATTCTTTTTGCGCAATGCCTACAATGGCACCTTGCTGATCAAAAAGTATACTGCGACTACTCGTGGTGCCTTGGTCAAGTGCCAGGATATAAGAAGCTTGCATGCAACGTTATTGGTTGCCTCAAGTTAGGGAAATGTCCGAACTGAAAATAGTTTCGGAATTAAAAATCAAGTCCCATGGCCAAATGATATTGCGGTTTTCCTTTGAAAAAGCCGTTCATCTGCCATCCGGCATCCAGTCGCAGAAAATAACCGAGTAAGGTACTTCTTGCGCCTACTCCATAGCCACCGGCAAAAGGTCCGATACCACCAGCACGCACGCGGAATGTTACGGGAGCGGAGTTATAGGATACAAAAGGTCTTTCAAGTTTATCATAAGCACCATTCCAGGCAGTTCCTAAATCAATAAACTGTACCAATTGAAAATTTCGAAGGAAAGCACTGTTGATGGGGCGGTTAATGAAAGTGGTAAAGACGGGGATTCGGATTTCACTGTTGAACACCATGGCATTGTTTCCATTGGCCACATTCTGTTTAAATCCTCGCAGGTTAACGGCTAAGGATTCAAAGGCGTACTCTGCATCGGGATCAGGAGTGTTAGCAGGATCAAAGTATCTATAAGATCCATCTCTACGTCTGTTTTGCCCAAAAAGTAACCAGTTGTCTACACCACCCATGTAGTAAATAATTTTTTGACTACCCCAGGAAAAATCGGCAGCGCCGCGCACGGCCCAGGTAATGTTTCGATAGATGGGAAGAAAATAACGCGCGTCAAATCCCATGTTCATGGTAAAAGGAAAATCGCCTGATTCTGTTTTTACGTTATTACCGATCTGTGCATTATAATCCCAGTAAATTTTCCAGCGTAATCCGTTCCAAATATTTAAAGCTGGTGTAATAGCATCATCATGCACAAACTCAACATGTGCCAATGCATATTTTTTGACCAGATCTTTCCCTTTGAGCGATTGATCCGGGTAGGCAGGGTTAGCCAGTTTTACATATCGGTCATTGCGGAAAGCGGCATTGATGCGGAGGCTTCTTACTTTATTGAAAGGATAACTAACTGTAGCCTGGTATAAGTTGGAGTGAAGTTTAGTGTCAAAGAAAATCGTGTCAGTATACAGCGGAGGATTCTTAACCGTATTTCGATAATAGGTAACTCCGTAATCAATTCTCTTTTTCAAATATTGCGTAGTGAACACATATTCATTAGCATCTAAGTTAGGGCTGATTCGATACCCTCCGGCAAACTTGATATCCTCCATTAAATCAGAGGTCCCGATTCTTACAATACCATTTAGCGGATTGTTATTACTAAGTGTAATAGGTCCGTATCCACCTTGATAGGGTTGATAACGTGTTACCAGTACATTGTTATTGAAACCGGAAACCAGGTAATCGTTAAAGAATTTAGGAGGTCGGTATTCAAATATTTTATTCTTTGGCGTAGTTAGTTTTTTCAGTGGGGCAGCTTGTGCGCCTGCAGGTGCGGCCGTAGTTTCCTCTTCGAAACCGGTACTAAATACAGGCTCCGTTTTTTTGGTGGTATCGATTACGGGGACGGGTAGAACCGGCGCAGCTGGTTTACGGAAATTCTTTTTTTCTTCTTCAATGAGTTTACGAACATATTCTGTAGGACGGGCTGTAACATTTCTGCGACGTAGGGTGTTCTCATCAATCTTTAAACGATATAATAGTTTTGCATCGCCGAGTCGAACCACTTCACTCACTTGCTGATTATCACCCGCAGTGCGTGTTTCCAGCAAACTGCTTTGATAATTGGTAATTGGAAAAATATAGGCGGAATCCAGTGTCACGGAAACAAATCCCACCGAATCGATATCTGTTTTCTCCCAATCCTTCAGCACGCTGTCTACTTCTGCTTGGGGTGGGTTGCGTAATACTTCGTCTCCAATAAATACCAAGGTGTCTAATCCGGCACGTTCAGTAGTAAAAAAACCGGCATAACGGTTGTTGATTCCATTTTCGTCACTCACAAACGTAAAATGGCTGGTATTGTATTGAGAAGGGAATCTTGCGTTGCCACGAGAAAGATTGGTCAGCTTTGATACCTGACGGAGTTCGCTTTTATTCCAGTTATCAACTAAAAATATATTGAAGGATTTGCTGGGTGCTGCGTTTTCTGTTTCGGTACCAGTTGCAGCAGGACGATTACTAGAAAATAATATTCCGGTTTTATTGGGGAAAGCAACAAAGGAAGGATCGAGATCGTCGTAGGTGTCGTTGGTGATTTGCTCGATGGTTTGCTTGTCGATTTTATAAGTATAGATATCAGACTGACCGCTACGAACGGCACTAAAGATGAGCGTGTTGTTGTCCAGCATGTACTTCATGTCCGTGATCTGATCAAATTTTTCAATCACCTGCTTGTTGATCTTGATTCGGCG
>SXWI01000127.1 GCA_005791465.1 Bacteroidota bacterium
ATTGGCTTATTGTCTAAAAGCTCAGGAAGTATCTTATTGGCTAACTGCTTACCTAGCTCAACTCCCCATTGGTCAAAGCTGTAGATATTCCAGATGACGCCTTGTGTAAAGATCTTATGTTCATAAAGGGCAATTAACTCTCCTAATGCAAAAGGAGTTAGCTTTTTGACCAAAATCGAATTAGTGGGTTTGTTTCCTTTAAAAACTTTAAAGGGGGTTAGTTTTTTAATCTCTTGCGGGCTCAGTCCTTGCTTCCTTAATTCCTCTTTTACCTGTGGAGCTGATTTCCCATTCAATAGGGCCTCCGTTTGTGCAAAGAAGTTGCTCATCAGTTTTGCGTGGTGGTCTCCAATGGGGTTTTGTGACTGCGCAGCGGCTATGAAATCGCAGGGGATCAATGGTGTCCCTTGATGAATTAGTTGATAAAAAGCGTGCTGTCCATTTGTGCCTGGTTCACCCCAAATAATCGGTCCAGTTGCATATTGAACAGGTTTGCCACTACGATCTGTTTGTTTTCCGTTACTCTCCATATTTCCCTGTTGGAAATAGGCCGGAAATCGATGCAGGTATTGATCGTAGGGGAGAATAGCTTCGGTTTGTGCTCCAAAAAAGTTCGTATACCATATTCCTAATAAAGCCAGTATAACAGGCATATTTTCTTTCAAGGGGGCCTCTCTAAAATGCTTGTCTATATGATGCGCACCTTTCAGTAAGTCTGAAAAGGCCTTAAACCCTATGGTTAGAGAAATGGAAAGGCCTATAGCACTCCAAAGCGAATAGCGTCCACCCACCCAATCCCAAAAGGCAAACATATTTTTACTGTCAATACCAAAACGGAGTACCTCTCTTTCGTTAGTACTGAGCGCCACAAAGTGTTTGGCAATATGGCTTTCTTTTTTTGCTTTTTTCAAGAACCAATTCCGTGCCGTAAAGGCATTAGTCATGGTTTCCTGTGTTGTAAATGTTTTTGACGCAATTAAAAACAGTGTTTCTTCGGCGTTCACCTTTTTTAAGGTTTCGGAAATATGGCTTCCGTCTATGTTTGAGACAAAATAGGTTTCAATTCCTTTTTTCCAATAAGGTTTAAGTGCCTCAGTTACCATCAGCGGTCCCAGGTCACTGCCTCCAATGCCTATATTAACAATGTATTTGATTCTCTTTCCCGTGTAGCCTCTGTGTTTGCCATTATGGATGCTTTCGCAAAAGCTTTTCATCTGCCGCAACACCTTTTTAACTTCAGGCATCACATTTTTCCCCTCGACATAGATAGGTTGACTGCTGAAATTCCGAAGTGCGGTGTGAAGTACAGCTCTATGCTCGGTGGCATTAATGGCGGCACCAGAAAAAAATAAGGACCTACATTTTTCCAGTTGACACTCTTTCGCTAAGTCAACAAGTAGCCCCATTGTTTTTTGGGTAATTCTATTTTTGGAGTAATCGAGCACCAGATCCTTGGTGCAGCATGAAAATTTATCAAACCTCTTAGGGTCGTTCTCAAATAATTCCTGAAGCGAAACTTGCTTGATTTCTTTATAGTGTTCTTGTAATTTTTTCCAAGCAACTGTGTTTGCAGGATTAATAACCGGCAGCATAATTGACTTTTTTTAATTCTTCAGTGGTTTTTTCAATCATTGGTAAGGAAATATCAAGATGTGTAACAAGACGGACCCTATTGGGAGCGATTGCGTACGCTAAAATTCCTTTTTCCTTTAATTGACTTACCAGCGCAGGGGCTGACAAGCCATCCTGCAATTCAAATATGACAATGTTTGTCTCAACGGGTAAAACTTTTTTTACATATGGCAGACCAGTAAGGGTAGACTCAAGTGTCTTTGCATGTAAATGGTCTGTTTTCAATCGTTCTAGATGATGATCGAGCGCATAAATACCTGCTGCTGCTAAAAAGCCAGCCTGGCGCATACCACCTCCAAAAACTTTACGTATTCTTCTTGCCTTCTTAATGAAGCTGGTGCTTCCCACTAGTACACTTCCCACTGGACAGCCAAGGCTTTTGCTCAGACAGACTGAAATACTGTCAAATACCTGGCCGTATTGAAGAGCGGATTCATTTTTTGCTATGAGTGCATTCCATAGTCTGGCTCCATCGAGGTGTAGCCCTAATTGATGTTTATTGCATACTGTTCGTATGGCTTGAATTTGAGAAAAATCATAACAACTTCCACCGCCACGATTGCTTGTATTCTCAAGAGAGACTAGCCTACTGATTGGCCGGTGCACATCATCGGGCTGTACAGCTGATTCAATTTGCTGGGCAGTGATGCGACCGTAATCACCTGCTAATAATTTTACAGAGCAAAGCGAATTGAACGCAATACCGCCCCCTTCATATTGGTAGATATGTGAGTTTTCATCGCATATGATTTCATCGCCAGGTTGCGTATGACATTTGATAGCAATTTGGTTTGTCATCGTTCCGGATGGGCAAAATAAAGCAGCCTGCATTCCAAACAATTCCGCTGTTTTGCTCTCTAAGGCATTGATGGAGGGATCTTCTCCAAAAACATCATCTCCTACAGCTGCATGTAGCATCGCCTCATGCATACCCGGCGTGGGCTTAGTTACGGTATCCGACCTGAAATCTATAGTCCAGTTTTGCATAACCGCAAGTTAGCAATCGGTCAGTTATCTTTGCCATAAAATCACCGGTATGCCATCATTTGATATAGTTAGTAAAGTAGAGCTACAAGCATTGGATAATGCCGTGAATGTAACAACCCGCGAAATTTCCAATCGCTTTGATTTTAAGGGCTCTCATTTGTTAATTGAATTGGACAAAAAGACCTTTCAGTTAAAGCTGGAGGCCGATGACGATATGAAAATGCGCCAATTGCTTGACGTATTAGTTAGCCGTGCTAACAAGCAGGGTATTGCGCCTGAGGCTTTTGATCTTTCCAAAGAAGGGTCTCAAAGTGGCAAGGTGTGGCGAAAGGAAGTCAAAGTCAAAAATGGGCTAGCCCAAGATGATGCTAAAAAGGTAGTCAAATTGGTTAAGGACGCTGGCTTAAAGGTCCAAGCTTCTATACAAGACGATTTAGTTAGGGTTACGGGCAAAAAAATTGATGACCTACAGGAAGTCATTCAGCTTTGCAGGACTTCAAATCTTGGACTTCCCCTCCAATTTGTGAACATGAGGGATTGATTTGGCTGTTCTCGCTATACCTCGTAAATTTGCATCCCACAATTAATTCATCTTACGGCAAAATCCGTAAGGCCTTAAAAATCATATATTTATGAAAGAAGGAATCCACCCAGATAGCTATCGTATGGTAGTTTTCAAAGACATGAGTAACGGTCATACTTTTTTAAGTCGTTCTACTGCCGCTTCTAAAGAAATGGTAAAATGGGAAGACGGAAATGAGTATCCCCTGATCAAATTGGAGATATCCAACACCTCCCATCCTTTTTTTACTGGTAAAAATATGTTGGTTGATACGGCAGGTCGTATTGATAAGTTTAAAAAGAAATACGCCGCTAAAAAATAAGCTAGCGT
This sequence comes from Bacteroidota bacterium, assembly GCA_005791465.1. Classification (GTDB taxonomy): domain Bacteria; phylum Bacteroidota; class Bacteroidia; order Chitinophagales; family Chitinophagaceae; genus JJ008. The sequence continues at coordinate 3,512 of SXWI01000127.1, forward strand.
TAGTAAGTATTGAAACGCCCTACAATTGTGGGGCGTTTTTATTTCCATTTTAAGCCTACCTGCATTCTCATTATTTTTACTATCGTGGCTAAGAAGCATATCATTTTCACGGAAGAATTTTGTCAGCCCTCTCAGCTGTATCCGTTTTCCTTAACTCGGCAAATACAGGATATTCGAGTAGGGTTATTTTCAATTCGTGAAAAATGGGAGCGTTACTTAAAACAGCCCTCACTGGATAAGGCAAGAGACGATTATAAAGATCATGCCAATAGCGTACAGCTAAGCCAAATTAGAAAAGGTGACACCTCGATTTTATTACATGCTAATATTTTACCAACTATTTCACTGATAAGTGCTGTAAAAAAAATGCAACCAGGAGATTGTCTGTTGGATAATCAAGGTGGTCCCATTGCATACTGTATCACTGACAAGCAAGTAGACTCAAAACATCAAATTAAGATTGACCGTCCCTTGCATTATAAAAATCAAGTTCCAAAAATTCAGTTTCCTTGGGATTTGGTTCAATTGAATGCCAACGAAATTGAAAGTGATTTTTTATTGGTCACCAAGGGAAGAAAGAGTGCGCCAATTTCAAAGACCAACCGCGTTTGGGGTTCCAAGAAGGTATTTATTGAAAAAGGGGCTGAAGTTGAGGGAGCGTTTATTAATGCAACAGATGGTCCTGTGTATATTGGAGCAAAAGCCAGCGTAATGGAGGGAGCTATGCTCCGCGGCCCCTTGGTAGTTGGGGAAGGGGCTTGTGTTAAAATGGGTGCAAAAATATATGGAGCAACAACTATTGGTCCCTATTCAGTAGTAGGAGGAGAAATCAAGAACAGCATTTTTTTTGGGTATAGTAATAAAGCACACGATGGTTACTTAGGTGATGCGGTGATTGGGGAATGGTGCAACTTAGGTGCTGGTACTTCAAATTCAAATATCAAGAATAATGCGGGGCCCATACGAATTACGACGCCTTCCGGAG
>SXWI01000128.1 GCA_005791465.1 Bacteroidota bacterium
CCTTTGTTTCCCATATTGACAGCATATCCTTTTTTTCGAGCTGCACGATTGGTGAGTTCTAATGACCACCCTTGAAACATATGCAAAAGAAACCCTGCAAATAGCCCAACTTCCAATAAACGTGGAACTATGTTAGCGCCCATGAAATGAGCAGCTTTGTTGAACATGACGCCACCGTCCATTGCCCATATACAGGCATTTAATCCAACGTGTACAATTAGGAACAGAATCAAAAAGATTCCTGTCAACCCCATAGTCCATTTCCTACCCACAGAGGAATTGAACAATGCAGACCATTTCATCGGCTAGAAATTATAAGGTTAGCGATAGTAAAAATCAAGCAATTCTCCAGGTTGCAAAATTAACAAGCCGCAAGTAAAAAAGGGCAAAGAATTTTGTAAAAAACGTTCTTTTTCAACTTTATAGCTCATTACCGGGAAGTCCGGAAGCCAAGAGTAAGCCTACCTTTTTGAAGAGGTGAAAGGGCTTATATGTGCGCCAGTCAGGTAGTGTAAGTAAAGGCAAAAAATGGTCAAGTCGGGCTTGTTGAAATTCCAGTGAACTAGAGACCGAAAGATTCAAACAGACTGCCCATCCACCCATTTCAGTTAGTTCTTCTTGCCACTCTTCATAATAGTCTGTGCCATCACAGTGAAAATTAAAAACATTCTCTCCAACTAAAATAAAATACTTAATTCCCTCCTCCATAAACTTTTCGAACACTTCGCGCTTTAAATGCATGATATCATTTTCCAGCGCATCATTCCATTCACCCAACAACTCAATCACCATATAACACTCCTCGTAATCAGCAATCAATACTTTCAAGTAAAGGGTTCGGCTACCAAACTCATCCCAAAGCGGATGGATATAGTAATTGTATACTGTTTGAGAAAACTCAAACTCGGAATAAACTCTTCCGTAAAAAGGAGATCGTTGATCCTGCTCGCTAACGTAAACATGCTGCCAATTGTAGAATGGCTCAAGTGTATGCATGAAATTGAATTACGGCAGTAGGGCTAATGCTTTTTTTACACTTCCTGCTTTCAATAATAAATTTTTGGCTTCCTCATAGGACTCGAGATTAGCCTTTTCCATCAGCATCTTGGTCCCTCGATCAACCAACTTCTCATTGGTAAGTTGCATGTTAACCATTTTATTATCCTCCACTCTGCCTAACTGAATCATAACAGCAGTAGAGATCATATTGAGAACTAATTTTTGAGCTGTTCCACTCTTCATGCGTGTGCTACCCGTTACAAACTCGGGGCCAACCACTACCTCTATTGGATGATCTGCCGCAGCAGATAAAGGCGCTTGGGGATTACAACATATACTGCCAGTGACAATCCCAATTTCACGGCAATGCTTCAAGGCCCCTATAACATAGGGAGTTGTTCCACTTGCTGCAATTCCTATAACCACGTCCTGAGGAGATATAGCATGTGATCGTAAATCAATCCAACCTTGCTCCCAACTATCCTCTGCATTCTCGACAGCTTTTGTAATAGCCTGTTCTCCTCCTGCTATAATTCCAATCACTAAACCCGGTGGAACCCCATACGTTGGCGGACATTCACTCGCATCTACAATACCCAAACGACCACTGGTACCCGCACCTATGTAAAATAAGCGACCACCCATCAACATCTTGTCAGCGATTACTTCAACTAATTTTTCAATTTGAGGAATTGTTTTTGCAATAATGAGCGGGACTGTTTGATCCTCTTCATTGATATGCGTCAATACTTCTTTTACAGACATTTTTTCCAAATGCCGGTATACGCTACTTTTCTCTGTAATTCGTTCGAATGTCATAATCTAAGTATGAAACTTGATAAGTCCTTGCATAGGATTACGAAGAATAGTTCCAAGCTCGAATTCATAATGCCCACATAATTGTTTTACTACATCCCTAAAAACATAAGCCACTCCTCCTGTGAAATGCAATGGATATTTCCACACTTCGGGATAACGGCAAAGATGTTGAAAGAAGAAATCATTCAATCCATCCTCCAAAATATTTTCAATCATATAATGACCTCTGTTCTCAGCAAGAAAGAGGGTAAAAGAGGCCAGGTAGCGATTAGGCAAATGTTTCTTATAAACATTTTCCAGGATCTCCGAAGGAGTTGTGGTAAAACTAAGGTCAAATCGTCCCCTTAATTCCTCGTCAAAAATACCATAGAGGTAGTATTGAATTACTTTCCTGCCCAAATAAGCGCCACTTCCTTCGTCGCCCAGCACATATCCTAAACCAGGGCTATTACGAGTGATCTTCTTTCCGTTGAAATAACAAGAATTAGAACCTGTCCCTAGAATACAGGCAATACCTTTATCTCTTCCACATAGGGCACGAGCTGCTCCCATGAGATCATGTGTCACCTCAATATTGGCCGAGGGAAATAACAGCTGCAATGCCTTACGTACAATTTTTACATTGTTTGGATTTGCACAACCTGTTCCATAATAAAATACTTCCTGGATTTTAGCTTTTCTTAAACGAGGAATGAGTTCTTGCTGAAGCAAGGACACAATATCAGCCGTACTTAAAAAATAAGGGCTTATACCCGCTGTCAATAGGGTACGTTTCTTAGCGCCCTCTATGAGACACCACTCTGTTTTGGTGGCTCCGCTGTCTGCAATCAGTTTTACCGTAGCCATTTGCTCAACCAACAAAAAATAGGTTCACAACAAATCAATTAACTTGCACAAGTTACGTAAAATAAAGGCCTGAATGGGAAATAATAAACGAGATATTGCGCTGCCAATTATCATTTCATTCGTTCTTCTCGTTGGTCTATTTGTTGCTCAATTTTTAATTCCATCGATTCAACTTTTTGGGAATAACAAACAGTCTACATTTCAGCAAGTTTTTGAGTTAGTCAAAAACAAATATGTGGATCCTGTCAACCAAGACAGCCTCGAATCCTCTGCAGTGGATGAGCTGCTAAAAGAATTAGACCCCCATTCTACTTACCTGAAACCAGCCGACCTTGCCGAAGCAACAGAACTTTTGAAAGGACATTTTGAAGGAATAGGCGTAGAGTTTAGCCTATTTAATGATACCGCAACGATTACCTATGTAATCCCCGAGGGACCCAGCGAAAAAGCGGGTATTAGACCCGGAGATAAACTAATTAAAGCGAATGGCATTTTGATGGTTCGCAAAAACAATTCAACGGATACGATTCGTTCAATAATTAAAGGGGAAAGAAATTCTTTTGTCAATTTAACAATACTAAGAGATCAGCAAACTATACAAATAAATATAAAACGTGATCGAATTCCCCTTCCTGCCATTGAATCCTCCTATTTGCTGGACTCAAAGACAGGATATATACGGCTGGCGCGTTTTTCTGAAACTAGTTATGAAGAATTCATGAAGGCTGTGGAAACATTAAAGTCTCAAGGCGCACAACAACTTATGCTCGACTTGAGAGGGAATGGAGGCGGACTCTTGAGTGAAGCAATAGATATTGCAGATGAATTTCTTGATCAAGACAAACTCATTGTTTACACGGAAGGAAATAAATTAGCCAGACAAGAGTACCGCGCCAGAAGACCTGGACAATTTGAAAAAGGAAAAGTATTTCTACTTATCGATGAATTTTCAGCCAGCGCCAGCGAAGTACTAGCCGGCGCTATACAAGATTGGTGCAGAGGAAAAATTGTAGGTCAAACTTCATTTGGGAAAGGATTAGTACAAGAAGAATATAGCCTTTCAAACGGGAGTGCATTACGATTAACCGTAGCAAGGTATTACACACCGTTAGGCAGATGTATTCAAATACCCTATCATAATAATAAGGATACAACAAAAAAACTTCGCTACTTTCTTAATAGCTGCAAAGACACCCTCTGGGAAGAAAATGGAATTACGCCTAACATTAAAATCGCAACAACTAACGACACAGCTCTCATTTCTTCTGCTAACCTGATGCATGCACTTACTAGGATTAATCAATTTTCATTCCGCTATTACCAGGACAACATTTCATTTTTTACTAAAAAAGATACCCCCCTGTCTTTACTTAGAGATACCGAATTAAGCCATGCGATCTGGGCTAATTGGATCTTCGATGAGAAGTCATCAAAAAATACTTCAACTCCTTATTCATCCATTGAAAAAAAATTCTTAACGGAGAGAATTTTAGCTACACTAGCAAGATATAAATGGAGAAACAACGGATACTATCAGGTATTAAATGCCAATGACAGCACAGTCAATAAAGCTTTGAAATTAATCAATCAATAAAAATGGATATAAAGAATAACATCCTGGAAACGATTGGGAACACGCCACTGATTCGCTTAAACCGAATCACCAACCAACTGCCCTGCGAAGTGTTGGCAAAAGTGGATTACTTCAACCCAGGCAATTCCATCAAAGACAGAATGGCTTTGAAAATGGTTGAAGTAGCAGAAAAAGATGGACGTCTTAAACCAGGAGGCACCATTATTGAAGGAACTAGTGGAAATACGGGGATGGGGCTAGCTTTAGCCGCTGTAGTTAAAGGTTACAAATGCATATTTGTAACCACTGATAAACAATCCAAAGAAAAAGTTGACATTTTGAAGGCAGTGGGAGCTGAAGTAATTGTATGTCCCACCAATGTACTCCCAGAAGATCCCAGAAGTTATTATAGTGTAGCTGCGCGTCTAGCCAGAGAGATTCCTAATTCTTGCCATATGAATCAATACGATAATCTAGCCAATAGGCAGGCGCACTACGAATCTACGGGGCCAGAAATATGGAGACAGACAGATGGAAAAATAACCCACCTTATTTGTACAGCGGGAACAGGGGGCACTATTACTGGAACAGCACAATATTTAAAAGAAAAAAATCCAAACATACAGATCTGGGCAATCGATGTATACGGATCATTGCTGACCAAATACTTTAGAACTGGGGAAATTGACATGAATGAAGTGAAACCTTACGTAAGTGAGGGATTTGGAGAGGACTTTGTTCCCAAAAATTATGACATGCAATTTATTGACCATTTTGAGCAGGTGACTGACAAAGATGGAGCAATCATGGCCCGTCGATTGGCAAAAGAAGAGGGTCTTTTTTGTGGGTACAGTGCAGGTAGCTGTATACAAGGACTCTTTCAGTTAAAAAGTAAACTAAAAAAAGGTGATTTGCCCGTGTGCATTTTGCATGATCACGGAAGCAGATATATTGGGAAAATATACAATGACCAGTGGATGATGGAACGCGGCTTTCTGGATGTAAAAACTATTCGTGAAATCATTCGTAGCCGAGGATCTAAAAAATTAATTACCGTAGAAAAACAGCATAGTGTTTCTGAGGCAGTTGAATTAATGAAAAGATATGATATTGAACAGATTCCAGTAATGGAGAATGATCTACCTGTAGGCGCCATAAGCCAACAAGGACTCTTTACTAAAATATTTGCAGACCCCGATTTAAAAAATTCCACCATACAAGCCGTGATGGAAAAAGGATTTCCAATAGTTCCGTTCGATAGCCCTGCCGAAAAATTAACACAATATATCAGTAAAGAAAACGGAGCCGTGCTAACCCGAGATGAAGCTGGATCCTATCATATTATTACAAAATATGATGTAATTGCCGCGCTAGGTAATCCTTAAAAAACTAGATTTGCAAAAAATAAAATTCCTTTTTTATGAGTAAATATCGTGCCGGTGTATTGCATGGGGAAGAATTAAAAGCGCTTTACCAAGATGCAATTGAAAATAATTTTGCACTGCCTGCAGTGAATACCATCGGCACCAACTCGATAAATGCCACATTAGAATCAGCTGCTAAAGTCAATTCGCCAGTTATCATTCAATTTTCAAACGGAGGGGCCCAATTTATTGCTGGTAAAGGAATGTCAAATGATCAATTACAAGGAAACATTCAGGGAGGAATTTCCGGAGCACTTCATGTGCATAATGTAGCCAAATATTATGGCGTACCTGTTATTTTGCATACTGATCATGCTGCCAAAAAATGGCTGCCCTGGATAAGCGGCTTGTTGGATGCCGGAGAAAATTATTTTAAAGAAAAAGGACAACCACTGTTTAGTTCACATATGCTTGACCTCAGCGAGGAACCTATTGAGGAGAATATTGCAACATCGGTAAATTTCTTCAAGCGTATGAAGCCACTTGGAATGAGCATAGAGATTGAACTGGGAGTTACCGGAGGAGAAGAAGATGGTGTGGATAATTCTGATGTTGAAAATTCAAAACTTTACACGCAGCCCTCCGAAGTAGCTTATGCCTACACAGAATTAAACAAGGTCAGTCCGCTGTTTACCATAGCTGCTGCATTTGGTAATGTACATGGCGTTTACAAACCTGGTAATGTTGAATTACGACCAGTTATTCTTAAGAATAGCCAGGATTATATTCAACAGCAATTCAAAACTGGAGCAAAACCAGTCTACTTTGTGTTTCATGGTGGCAGCGGTTCTCCCCAAGAGCAAATCAGGGAGGCCATTTCATACGGCGCCATTAAGATGAATATCGACACAGACTTGCAATGGGCCTTTTGGGACGGCGTGCTAATGAATTACAAAAAGAATGAGGCATACTTGCAAGGACAATTAGGAAATCCAGAGGGCGAAGACAAGCCCAATAAAAAGTACTATGATCCGAGGGTTTGGCTACGTAAGGGTGAAGAGGCATTTAGCAAACGCTTGGAAACTGCATTTGAAGACTTGAATTGTATCAACAGAAACGCCTGATCAATCAAGCACGTCGAGCAGTTGCAGACATTTCCTTAATCATATCTTTCATGGTCTTGACACCCTGCTCAACGTAGATGTCTTTACCTATTCCCTTTAACCAGCGTTCAAATCGTTCTTGTTTTGGCTGATCGTTTGACCAACGATTCTCCTCACCTTGTAAAGGGCTAACTTTTAACGAGGCCCTACCCTGTTGTATAGAATCCAATCTCTTTACAGCAACACTTATCTGCTCCTGTGTTTTTTTATAGGATTCAAATTGAAGGTTAACTATTTTTTCATTCTGCTTGGATAAATAAGAAGCAGTATTATGAATGAGCTGAAATAGCGTATCCTCATTAATTCTTCGCTGGGCAAAAGCAATCACTGAATCTTTTTCATAAGCCGGCGTCCAGGTGATATAGGAAGTTTTTGGAATTTGATCCCATGGAAGCGCCTCTTTTGTATCCTTTTCTCTAAACTTTAAATATTCCATATTGTCGGGTATAATCACATCAGGTGTGACGCCTTTTAATTGTGTAGAACCACCATTTACCCGATAAAATTTTTGCAAAGTTAATTTTACAGTGCCCAGTTCAGCATTGGTGGATGAAAAACCATATTGGGGGTCCAACCCAATATTTCGCTGCACGGTACCCTTCCCAAAAGTAGAACTGCTTCCCATGATTACCCCTCGTCCGTAATCCTGTATGGCAGCAGCAAAAATCTCAGATGCAGATGCACTGAACTCATTCACCAATACTACTAATGGGCCGTCATATTGTACGGCGCGATCCTTATCTTTTAAAATGGTTGGAGGACGGTCTCTATCTTTTACCTGTACAATGGGGCCTTCAGCAATAAACAACCCTGCCATCTGTACAACATCATAGAGCGAACCACCGCCATTGTTTCTAAGATCAAAGACTAAACCGCTAATTCCCTCTGCCTTGAGTTTTGCTAATTCATTAGACACATCGGTAAAACAACGACGCCCATTAGGATTATCAAAATCTGCATAGAAATCAGGAAGGTAGATATAACCTATTTTTCGTCCACCTTCATTTATGATAGCACTACGCGCATACCCTTCATCCTGCACAATTCGATCTCTGATTAGAGAAACAACTTTGATAGTCCCATCAATCTTACGGATGGTCAAGCGAACTTCAGAATCTTTCTTTCCACGTATCAATTTAACGGCATCTGTAGTCATAAAACCAGTCAGATCCACTGGCTCTTCAGCAGCCTGACCGACTTTTAAAATAATATCACCCGCTTGAATTTGGCCCGATTTATAAGCAGGACTTCCCGCAACAACACTAGTAATCTTGATATTACCCTCATCATACTGTAGGGTTGCTCCTATACCAAAAAATTGCCCACTCATTTCTTCATCAAAATAACGTTTGTCAACAGGGGGCATGAACTCGGTGTGAGGATCCATGGTAGTAGTAATCGTGTTGACAAATAAATTAAACTTGTCATCCTCGTTAAACTTATTTCTGAATCGATCAAAAGTTCTTGCCATGATTTTCCCAACTTTCTCTCGAGCCTCTTTTTCTAGTTGCACAGCAGTCTTGCTACTTTGACTTTCTTTTTCACTGACTTTTTTATTTACCTCCAAACCTTCAGCATACCTTTCCAGCGTCATAAACTTTAGTTTATTTCGCCAACGACTCTCTCGCTCGTTATTATTTTGAGGAAAATCTATCTGATCTGGATCTAATAGCACTTCCTCAGTAGAATTAAATTCAAAAGAACTTGCTAATAGTTTTTGGTAAAGAAGCTCTGCTTCTTGAACACGCTTCGTAAATAAATTACCAGCTTCTTTAAAAAATAGAATTGGAGCACCCGTCAATTCATCATCAATTTTATTTTCATAGATACGTAATGACTCTATATCGCCTTTAAGGAAAATATTCTTCTCTGGATCTAACTCAGAGAGATAACGCTCAAATACGCGTTTGGAAAAAGCATTATCAATGGCCTGTGGGCTGTAATGCCCATCTGACAACATCCTACCAATCAAGAACATAATCTTTTCATAGCGGTCTGGAGGTAAGTTCATTTTACTCTTTCCCAATAACTGTGTAGTCACAAAAGATCCAACCAAGACCAATACCACCAGAATGCTGATTCTCTTCATATTCAACCAATATTTAAAGTAAGGATGCATGAGGATCAAAAATAAAGTAAAAAGAAGCCCTATTTTTTTGAAAAGCAGGTTTTTACCTAATTTCGCAAGTCCTTAACCACTTCGCTATGTTGTGAGTTATCGGAAATACGGTGGTTATAGCTCAGTTGGTTAGAGCATCAGATTGTGGTTCTGAGGGTCGCCGGTTCGAGCCCGGTTAGCCACCCTACACCTCGTCTTCGGACGAGGTTTTTTTTAATATATTATCCATTTTGAACGGATAAGATTGAACAATGACCACCTATAAACGTTATCAACCGTTTATAGTAATACTAAACCTGAACCGCAAGAGATTTTACGCTTACTCGTTTAATAATCAAATTATTAGCATGCTAATCCGACTTTTTTTCCTCTTTAGTTTCTCTATTATCCAACTTGCAAGTGCTCAACCACCTTCCGTCATGAATCGAGGTGGTGCTAATGGGAGACAAATGCCCACAGGCAGCTTTTATGGAAAAGTACTGGAAACAACTACGGGAAAACCCATCGAATTAGCATCTGTACAACTACTGCAAAACAAACTAGACACAGCAACCAAAAAAAGAAAAGATGTGGTGGTTGCAGGTATGTTAACGCGCTCCAATGGAGAATTCAGATTAGAAAATATAGCTGCATTTGGACAGTATAAACTTCGAATTAATGTTGTTGGTTACAAGACTATTGAACAAACTGTTGGATTTGATATCAAAATGCCCTCAGGAGGAAATACGGATTTTACGGCAATGCTTGCCGCATTGGACAAGGATCTAGGCAATATCAAGATTGATATTGCAGAGAAAACGCTAGAAAATGTCACTATCAATGCAAGCACAGGAGGATTAAAACTTGGAATTGACAGAAAAGTATTTAGCGTGGATCGCAACATTGTTTCAGCAGGAGGAACTGCCGTCGACGTCATGCGCAATGTCCCTTCCATCAATGTAGACTTGGATGGAAATGTGACCATGCGAAATAACGCACCCCAGTTATTTGTTGATGGCAGACCAACTGTATTAAGCCTCGATCAAATTCCAGCCGACGCTATTGAAAGTGTTGAAATTATTACAAATCCCTCTGCAAAATTTGATGCATCAGGTGGGACTGCGGGTATTCTGAATATTATTCTCAAAAAGAACAAAAGGGTTGGTTACAGCGGTAATATACGTACCAATATTGATTCGAGAGCACGTGTAGGTGGCGGAGCAGATGTAAATGTGCGACAAAATAAAATCAACGTCTTTGGAAGTTTAAACTATAACATGCGCAAATCAATTAGCGCAGGAACAACCGAGCGAACCACATTAATTGCTAACCCAAATACTTTCTTAAAACAGGAAGACAGCAGTATTTCCAAGGGAAACTTTATGTTTTTTCGTGGTGGGTTTGATTTTTTCATAGATAACAGAAATACATTGTCCTTCTCTGTCAACAAAGGCGGAGGTAGATTTACCCCTACCAATGATAGTTATAGCACAATCGACTCTCTTTATACCCCTCAAACTCGTTCTTACAATGACCGATTTTCGAATTCAGCAAGTGAATTCAATTTTACAGGATTGAGCGCCAGCTTTAAACATCTATTTCCCCGTGCAGGAGAAGAATGGTCCATCGATTTTACACAGAATACCAGTAAAAGTGAAAATAATAATGAAATCCGAACGGCTTATTATACAAGCCCACTTAGTTCCTTCGTAAAGATCCAGGATCAGATACAGGCCGGAATTGGAGACAATACCAACCTGGTTATTCAAACCGATTACACAAGACCACTCAACGACAAAGTAAAAATTGAAGCGGGATTACGAGGACAGTGGAGAACGATAGATAACCGCAACAACTTCTTTATAAAAACCGCTTCGGGCACTTTGCAGATACCGAGCTTATCGGTTAACTACAATAGTAATGACAATGTTTTTGCAGGCTATGCAACCCTCTCTAAGCAGGTCAATAATTTTGGCTACCAATTAGGGCTACGTGCTGAAAGCTCCGCGTATGAAGGCTTCTTGCCTGAGCGAAATGAGAAGTTTTCAATAATGTTCCCCATCAGCTTATTCCCCAGCATTTTTATTAGTAATAAATTAAAGAAGAACGCTGAATTACAGCTGAATTATACTCGTAAAATCAATCGACCAAATTTCTTCCAATTATTCCCCTTTACTGACTACTCAGACTCTTTGAATCTAAGCAGAGGCAACCCCAGCCTACTCCCCGAGTTTACCAACTCATTTGAGTTATCATACCAAAAAACATTTCAGAATAAGAATAATATACTTGGGTCTTTTTACTTCAAACACACCGACAATCTGATCACTAGATACCAGGACAAAGAACTGAATCCCATAACTGGAAAAGAAGTGTTGATCAACACTTTTATTAATGCCAATTTAAGCTATGTCACAGGCGCTGAATTAGTAGCCAAGACAAAAATTAATAGCCAATGGGATCTAACCAGCAACTTCAACTTATTCACCTCATCCATCCGTCTTGCCTCTAGCCTTGAAAACACAATTGATCCTTTCGTGAGTTATCAATTAAAACTGAATAACATCTACAAACTACCAAAGAATTTCACGCTTCAACTCTCAGGAGAGTATCTTTCAAAATCCGTACTACCTCCAGGAGGTAGTGGTGGAGGAGGTGGAGGTGGACGTTGGGGCGGCGGTGGCGGCGGTATGTGGGGTGGTATGTGGGGACAGACCAGTGCGGCACAAGGCTACCAAAAAGCTAATTACTTTGTCGATGCCGCTATTCGAGTTGACCTTGGGAAAAATAAACAGACCAGTATCTCTCTCAACATGAATGATATTTTACGAACGAGACGTCAACAGATCTATTCGGCCTCCTCCTTATTTGTTCAGGATGTATTTAGAAGAAGAGACCCGCAACTTCTTCGCCTAAATATCAACTGGCGATTTGGAAAATTTGATCCCAATTTGTTTAAACGCAAAAGCACTAAACTTATGGGTGAAGGAATGGAGAATATAAATATGTAAGGATTCGATAGCCCTTACATGGAGATAGAAGAAAGTTCCTCTACCTTTCCCTGCCCCGTGCGAATCAGTCGAGCAGGAAACTTCTGCACTACTATGTAGTCATGTGTTGCCATCACAACTGCTGTATTGTAATCGCGGCTAATGTGAAAGAGCAGCTTCATGATCTCATCCGATGTTTCGGGATCCAAATTACCGGTTGGCTCATCAGCCAGGATCAGTTTTGGAGAATTTAATAGTGCTCGAGCAATGTCGATACGCTGTTGTTCTCCCCCACTCAATTCAAAAGGCATTTTAAAGCCCTTCGACTTTAACCCAACTTTATCTAGCACATCGGCGATTTTCTCATTCATCAAGCGTTCGTCTGTCCACCCCGTTGCTTTTAAAACAAATTTGAGATTTTCATTTACATTTCTGTCGGTCAACAATTGAAAATCCTGAAAAACAACACCCAAGGTTCTTCGTAAAAAAGGAACACGTTTCCAATCCAATTCTTTTAAGTCAAAGCCTGCCACAATACCGGTACCATCCGAAAGTGGGAGTTCGCCATAAAGCGTTTTCAATAAGCTAGATTTACCCGATCCGGTTTTACCAACCAGGTATACGAACTCCCCTTTATTTACAGTCAAGTTCACATCCTGTAATACCAGGGATGAACCTTGATAGATATTGACATTATTTAACGCTATGATAGCTTCTGACATACAAAGATTTGTTACAAATTACTGAAAAGAAAAGAGGGTATCAAAATACCAATTGCTCGTTTTGATGTTGAATAATGAGTTCTTTTTTTGCAGCCTCTTCTACGCGACCAATTATCTGCGCAGCTATCCCAAAAGATTCAGCTATATCAATAATAGACTGGGCTTGCTTGATATCAGTATAAATTTCCAGACGGGTACCCATGTTAAAAACCTGCATCATTTCTCTTAAATCTGATTTACTTGCTTCCTGTATTAATTTAAAAACAAGGGGCGGGGTAAAGAGATTATCCTTGACCACTTTAAAAGGACCCGGCACGTATTTTAAGCATTTTGTTTGTCCTCCACCACTGCAATGAATAAGTCCATGAATTGCATGTGGAATCTCCTCAAGAAGCTTTTTAATGACGGGGGCGAATGTGCGCGTAGGACTCAGTAATAGCTCTCCAACCGTATAGCGATTATCCTGGTCTACAACCTCGCTGGAGAGCGTGTAGGGGCCTGTATATGCCACTTCTATTTCCATGGACGGATCCAAGGATTCCGGAAACTGTTGCTTATAGGTCTGGTTAAGTAAATCATGACGGGCACTGGTCAGACCGTTGCTAGCTATGCCACTATTGTAGGCATTTTCATACTTAGCTTGCCCAAATCCCGCTAACCCCACTATTACATCTCCCGATTTTATTGCTTCGTTAGTAATCAGATTAGCTTTGGGCCAACGAGCGGTCATAGTTCCGTTGATCGCCACAGTTCGTACTACATCGCCTACATCAGCGGTTTCGCCGCCCATAAAATGAATATCTACTCCATACTCGCTCATTTGTTCAAAGAAAGAACTGGTGCCTTCAATAATTGCATTCAACACTTCACCAGGTATTAGTTTTTTATTTCTGTCAATTGTTGATGAGAAAAGAAGAGAGGAAGTAACACCCACACAAAGAAGATCATCTAAATTCATTACAATGGCATCCTGCGCCACTCCCTTCCATACAGATAGATCACCTGTTTCGCGCCAGTACAGGTAAGCAAGAATCGATTTGGTACCAGCACCATCCGCATGCATAATGGAAACCCAATCCTTGTCATTACAAAGGAAGTCTGGATAAATTTTGCAAAATGAATACGGATAGAGCCCCGGATTCAAGTGCTTGACTGCAGCATGAACCTCTTCTTTTTGAGCGGATACCCCCCGTTTGGCGTAGCGTGACATGAGGTGGCAAACTTACAGATTCCTAACGGTTCGGTCAACTGCCCTTCTAGAACTATCTTTGCAGGCCAAATGCAAGTACACCAAGCATTCGACCAGCTACCTGCTTTCAAAAAAGCCGTTATAACCATCGGAACATTCGATGGTGTTCATAATGGGCATAAACAGATTTTATACGCGCTAAAAGATACGGCACAATCAATAGGCGGGGAGTCAGTACTGATCACTTTTGACCCACATCCAAGAAAGGTGGTAAGCTCAGCTATTCTTGGAATTCGCCTTTTAAATACCTTAAACGAAAAAATACAACTGTTGGAAAAAGAAGGGATCGACCACTTAGTAGTTGTACCCTTTACTGAGAAGTTTGCTAATCAGCCAGCAGAAGAATATATCCAGGAATTCCTGGTTGCACAATTCAGCCCACATACCATCATAATTGGTCACGATCATCAGTTTGGAAGAAATAGGCAAGGCGATTATGCCTTATTAGCTGAAAAGGCTTCTCAATATGGCTATGCCTTAAAAGAAATTCCAAGACAATTACTGGAAGATATTACCATCAGTTCTACAAAAATTCGAGAGCACCTCTCACGAGCCTCTATAAAAGAAGCTAATAAATTATTGGGATACCCTTTTTTCTTTAGCGGGAAAGTCGTGCATGGAAATAAAATTGGAAGAACACTTGGCTACCCCACTGCTAACCTTAAAATAGAAGACCCAGAAAAAATCATACCAGGTAATGGCATTTACGCCGTTTACGCCCGCCCTGAGGGAGCTGATCATCTGTACAAGGGGATGATGAGTATTGGTTTTAGACCAACAGTAGATGGTAAGACTCGTGTTATCGAGGTTAATATATTTGAATTCAACAGAGAAATATATGACGAACTCCTGGAAGTGCATATGGTAGCTTATCTGCGAGAGGAGAAAAAGTATGAATCCCTACAGGGACTTATCGAGCAATTGGGTAAAGACAAAGAGAACTCTTTACAAATTCTATAGTTCTCTTAATTTGAAGTCATTTTAAAAATGAGTTCTTTTAGCAAGGAGGAATCATCTGTGGAAGTAGCCCCGACCCCCACTGATTTAAGATTATACTGGTGCAGCAATAACAAGTTTAGCTCAGTTCCCTTGTACCCATACAAGCGGGCGGCCTCTTTATAATTTCGAATTGAAAAAGGAGGAATTCCAAGTTGGCCTGCAATCGTACGATCATCTGTAGCGTCAGTACCAAATAACATGTAGACCTTTGAGAAGAGGCTATATAAAAGAGGTAGAATTAATTGAAGGGGAGCAGCTTTCGGATTTTGTTTAAAATACTGGATAATTCTAAAGGCCTTAAGGAAATCTTTTTGCGCTAAGGCCGTCTGCAGTTCAAATACATTAAATTCTTTATTAACTCCCACAAATCGTTCAATAGCATCTTCGTCGATAACAGATCCAGGTTTACAATTAAGTTGTAATTTTTCGATTTCCTGTGCAATTCGACTAAGATCACTTCCCAAATGATCCACCATCAATAATAAGGCACGAGGTGCTATTTTATATTCTCTCTCAGCAAGTCGTTGCTCGATCCAGCTTGCAATATCCTTTTCGCTAAGCTTTTTAAAAAATACATATGCACCCTTTTCCTTTATGAGACGAGCTACTTTTTTTCTATTATCAAGCTTTTTTTCTTTGTGAGCTATTATCAGAATAGTCGAAGAGAGCGGCTGTTCAAAATAGGGTTCCAGTTTTTCAATATCCCTTAGTTGTTGCGCCTCTTTGAGAATTACCACCTGACGCTCTGCGAACATGGGATATCGCCTGCATTGATTCAATACATCGGCCCAAGACGTATCCCTGCCATAAAATACAGTACAATTAAAAGCTGCCTCCTCGGGCTTTAAAATGCTTTTCTCAGCAGCCTCTGTCAATTGGTCAATGAAGTAGTCCTCCTCGCCTTCCAACCAATAGAAAGGACTAAACTGACCTTTAGACCAAGAATGTAAAATGCTTACTGAATCCACAAGGCTAAATTAAAGGTTTTAGAAAGTTCATTGAAAGAAAAAGTCCCGCCGGTTGGCGGGACCTGAATACTTAAAACCCAGTAGTTAAATGAAAGTCTTACGACAATCAGAATAAGTTGTATCCGTAACTAACATAATACAGACCGCCAACATAGGGGCTTCCAAAACCTGTACGCTGATAGTTATTAGCAATATTGGTACCTCCCACACGGAAAGTACTCTTTGGATTTTGAGCAGGACGGTAAGTAACCTGCGCATCCCACCATCCAAAAGCAGGAAGTGTACCAGTTACAAAAGTTCCCTCGTAATAGTTACGGTCTTGCCATTTGTAAACTACGTTGAAACCAACATTTTTGTAGACGTTCTCATTGCGCATACCGATGTTAACACGATATTTTGGCGCATTGAAATAGGTAACAACTCCGTCTTCAACATCACGCAGTTTATCAGAGAAAACGTTTCCGTAAACTACATATTTTCTTACCCACTGATATTCAAAACCAACACCCCAACCCGTTGAAGTAACAGGCTCAGCAGAGTTTTGAACATAAGAAAGGTTCGTGCTGGTAAAAGGAGAGTACATATCAGAATTAGCACCCGTGCGTGACTGAACCACAGCAACTCCTACTAAGAAGTCCTCATAACTGCTATAATAGTAGTAAGCGTCAATCAATAATTTCTTGCCAATTACACCTTTATAACCAACCTCATAAGATTTAACAGTTTCTGGCTTTACTGCCTGGAAACGAGCACGAACTAAGCGGTTGGAATCAGCCAATGTACCAGCTCTGTATGAGAGTACACTAGCTGCTGTATAACCTGGACGAGTAGAATTAAGCTTGTAATAATCCTGGAATTGAGGTAAACAACCCATCAACACTCCTGAACCAGTTACTAAACTAATGTACTGATTTTGATTCGTTGGAAAACGGTAGGCTGTTTGATAAGATAAGCGAAGGAAATTTTCCTTAGCTAACTTGATTACAGCTGATACGCGAGGAGTAAAACGTCCCTTGAAATTAGTTTGCTTATCAAAACGACCAGAAGCAGTAAGCGTCAAGCCGCCATCGAGCATACTTTTCTTCATTTGTAAATAACCGCCATACTCATTAACGCGAATTAACTGAGCTGTATCAGCAAATAAAGTTCCCTGAGAATTCAATACCCACTGCTTCCAGCTGGATCCTGCCATTAACTCAACCTTATCAGAGAAGCCACCCATATCAGAAATGTTCAACTGTGTTTCAGCAGAATAGAAATCAGTTTTATCGAGGAATAAGGCTCCGCCTTTACTGATTGGAGTTGTTTTAATACGATCCATTGCATCGGCGAACGCTTTTGTTCCAGGTTGAAGACGAGTTGCATCTGCAGAAGCCCTTGCAACTTGGTGTAGCGTAAAATCACTTGCTTGAACACCATTCAAACGACGACCCTCAGAGAAAGTTCCAATATACAAAGGGAACCAACTGCTACTAGCACTTGCTGTTTCATTCAAGAAAGCACCCAATGCAGACGCATTATAAGATTTACCGGCATTCTCTTGGGTAGTGTACCCCCGAATGAACCAGTTTTTATGACGCAGCTCTAATTTATGCTGCCCCATGGTTAAGTTTTTAAGGGAGTATCGATCAGCACCTGTGTAAACGGTAGTACCTGCTCCAATATAGCTATTCAAAGAGAGCTCAAGCTTATCATTGAATTTATAATGTATTCCGCCGTTAAAACGAACGTTTAGTGTATTGTAGTCTACCAGCTGTTGCTCCGCATAACCGGTACGAGAAACTGTAGCACCACCAAAATAATTATTCTTTAGTCCGTTATAGAAAGGGAACATTTGATCGATTAAAGGACGTAATTGGGGGCTATTGATTGCACCTAATACAGGAGCAGGGAAAAAGGGGAATGAATAAAATCCTTGACGTTGTGCATCAGTAGGAAAACGAGGATTACCGATTGCACCATAGTACGCGTTTAAAAGAGATACCACATCAAGAGCACCGCCTGTTGCACCAAGAATACCGCCACGAATTGACCCCTGCACGAAATTTGCAAATGCATTCATGTTGGCAGCTGTCTCATCGCCGTACATATTGATTCCATTGTAATCAGAATTATTAGTTCTGTTACCAGGCACCACGGCACTAAGAATACCTATTTGCGCTTTGTTACGATAGTCCTCAGCTTCCCAATCAGAACCTTTAATCATAGAGGCTGCTAACTTGATTGCAAGTTTGTTCTTGTAAACTTTAGCCCAACGGAAAGACCAATCATAAAAAGGAGCGGCAGCACGTTGTTTCTGATCTACGTGCATCATACCCTGCTTGATATTATAGCTAAAACCCTGATATTTAAAAGGATTCTTGGTATTGATCAAAACTGTACCGTTCATACCTCCAGAACCATATAAGGCAGAAGAAGCTCCTGAAAGAACTTCCACGCTTTCTACATCGAGATCAGAAGGGCCCACCATGCTACCCACAGCAAAATTCAATCCTGGAGCTTGGTTATCCATTCCATCCATCAATTGATTTAAACGCGTATTACCACTACTGACAAAACCTCTTGTGGTAACAGTACGGAAAGTTAAACTGGCCGTATGTACGTCTACCCCTTTTAAGTTGCCAAGCGCCTCATAGAAATTAGGAGCAGCAACATTACGAAGAGCAGTAGAACCTAATCGCTCAACCGTTACTGGTGATTCCAATAAACGAGTGGGCGTTCTTGTGGCAGATACTACTACCTCCTGCCCCAAGGACTCATTTACTTTCAATTCAATTGATAAATCTGCGATTGATTTAACGCTCACTTCTTGGTCAACATAACCAATAGAGCTAAAAACAAGCGTTACAGGAAGCTTAGTTACTGATAAAGCAAATTGTCCATCAGCATTGGTGTAAGTTCCTTGTGATGTACCCTTCACTACAACTGAAACAGCAGGCACAGTTTCTTTCGACGCTTGGTTTCGCACCGAACCTTTAACTGTAACTTGTTGAGCATAAGCAGAAAAGGAGATCAATAGCACCGCAAATGAAGAAGCTAAGAAATTGTAGCTTTTTCTCATAAATCGGAGTTTTGGTTTAAAATAGATTGGAAAAGTACGCATTGTGAAGGGACTATAAAAATTTAATTTTTAAGGCCTAAGGATAAGTTGTTGAAATCTCAAACTGACTGGTTTACCGGACTTTACAGCAGTCGGATTACTTTCGAATCATGTCCACTTTTCAATTTTCCAACCAAACTGGATTTTACCGGGGTAAAGTGAGGGATGTGTATAGTATCGGTGACCATTTGCTAGTGATGGTTGCCTCTGACCGCATCTCCGCTTTTGACGTAATCCTACCCCGCCCTATCCCCTTTAAAGGGCAAGTGTTGAATCAGATTGCCAGTTACATGCTGGAGGCAACCCGGGACATTTGTCCAAACTGGTTGATTTCTACGCCCGCTCCAACAGTTTCTGTTGGCAAAAAGTGTATCCCTTTTAAAATCGAAATGGTTGTTCGAGGATACTTAACGGGGCATGCCTGGAGAACCTACCGATCTGGACATCGAACACTTTGTGGCGTGGAAATGCAGGAGGGATTAAAAGAAAATGATCCATTTCCGGCTCCTATCATTACCCCTTCCACCAAAGCAGCCGAGGGGCATGACGAGGATATTGATGCCAATACAATAGTGTCAAGCGGTTTAGCTACACAAGAGGAATGGAATAAATTATCGGCGCTTGCTTTAAAACTTTTTGAGCGGGGTACTCAAATTGCTTCCAAAAGAGGTTTGATACTAGTGGATACTAAATACGAGTTCGGAAAAATTGGTGATGACACTTATCTCATGGATGAAGTTCACACCCCAGACAGTTCTCGTTACTTTTTTTCAGAGGGATATAAAGAGAGACAAGCAAAGGGCGAACGGCAACCACAACTCAGTAAAGAGTTTGTACGCGAGTGGTTAATTGAAAATAATTTCATGGGGAAAGAAGGGCAAGCAGTTCCAACAATGAGTGATGAATGGGTAGCAACAATCTCTAAACGCTATATCGAACTCTATGAAAAAGTGATTGGAGAACCCTTTACCCCGGTTCTGCTGAGTGAAGATGAAATAAAAAATAGAACTGAACAGGCGTTGTAAAAAACGAGTTAATCTTTCTTTTCATTAGGCAAACGTAATGCCTCTAATCGATCTTTTGCTTTGTTGAAAATGTGTTGGCCTTTATCTTTTCCTTTTCTCAATTTTTTCCTGTCTTCCTGGGGCAAATGGATGGTATCGCGGCAAGATACGGAGCAGCATCCTTCCATTGCAGAGGCACATGATTCGCATTGTATAAACAGCAAGTGACAGCCATCATTTGTACAGTTGGTATGCGAATCTGCAGCTACTCCACATTGGTGACATTGTGCAATAATATCCTCTGTGATCCGCTCGCCAAGTCGTTCATCAAAGACAAAATTTTTGCCAATAAATAAGCTCGGAAGATTTTTTTCCTTAACATCACGAGCATAATTGATAACACCCCCTTCTAAATGATAAACATTAGTAAACCCTTTATACAGCAGATATGCGGAAGCTTTTTCGCAACGAATACCACCGGTACAATACATTAAGATAGTAGCCTCTTTTTTATCACTTAAAAAAGTGGCGGCCATGGGAAGTTGATCTCTAAAAGTGTTGGAAGGAATTTCAATTGCATTGGTAAAATGACCAACCTCATACTCATAGTGGTTTCTCATATCAACTATGATGGTGTTGGGATCTTGAGCCATTTTATTAAACTGCTCCGGCGAGGCATACTTGCCTTTTTGTTGCATACTAAAAGCTGGATCTTCAATACCATCTGCCACAATCTTTTCCCGCACTTTAATATCCAACACAAAAAAAGATTTTCCATCATCATGCACTGCTACATTAAGACGAACTCCTTGCAAAGGAGGTATCGTATCTAGGTAATTACGTAGTAAGGAAAATTGATCAGCGGGAATACTAATCTGCGCATTAATACCCTCGGATGCTACATAAATTCTACCTAAAACCCCCAACGAATGCAAGGATTGATAAAATTGATTCCTAAATTCTTGCGGATGATCAATCAGAAAGTACTGGTAAAATGAGATGGTAATTCGAGGAGTAGGATCTTGAATTAATTTCTCCTTGAGTTCCCGTCGGGAAATCCGGTTATGCAATGAAGCCATAAATAAGAATTTTAGTTCGACTAGAACCCCAATTGCAGGTTGGGCAAAATTCTAAATCACAACAAAGATAAGCAGTGAATAAATCTAAAGACCTTTGACCCCTATCCTAATCCCAGTTAAACGGATACCTGAAGGTTGATAGCCAACCACATAATCGATACGGATTTGTTTTAATAAGTTGTCCGCTCCTACGAACCATTCCCAGTGGTTCCGTGTTGTTGAAATATAACAAGCATTTGCACCAAGTACAAGATATGGTTTCAATTTTTTCACAAGAGGAATCTTGTTTGTCAAAAAACCTTTTAGATTATATTCTATATGTCCTAGTGTGTAGAAACTTTCAATATGACTAAGCTTGTAGAGCGAAAGCAATTGAAAGCTATTCAGATACTCATTTGCCAATTGGGAAGCATTTCCGTTGAAATGAACACGATCTGCAAGGGGTACCGACCGATTATTTATGAAGCCGCCCATCGCCAGGCGATATCTAAGTATACCTTGTAAGCCAAAATTCAGATTATCCGTTACACCCAATCGCCACTTTGTATAGCGCGCATCATTACCAGCCAAACTACCCAGCGTTTGCGTTAGCTGAAAACTAACTACGGGTTTATCACTCCCAACGTTGACAATGCGTTCAGGAAGTTTGATATATCGAGTACCAGGCTGCCAGCGAAAAGAAACGGTGATATCTGCCACCTGATGTCTAATAATATTTTGATTGACCAACTCGATTGGATAGTTAGGTGTATAGGCACGATCGGGTTTATCAATCCAAGAATATGCTGTTCTGTTATCTAAGGAAGTACGATCCTCATAGCGTATACCCCATTGCATGGACAACCCTGCACCCAACCCCTTGGCATAGTTTAACCTAAATACAAGCGCTTCATAAGACTTGATTCGATTCTCCTCATAAAGCAAGGAAGAGAACGAATTTCCCTTATCAGTAATTGGACTTTGGCCATTGAATTGGAGAACCTGCCGTCCCACTCCAACTGTAATTGAGCTCCTTAATTGCGTACCAAAAACATAAGACAGCGTAGTGTAAGGATTAAAATGCCGGTTTCCAAAACCAGTGCGCAATATCAAATTCCCATTGAGCTGTTTGCGCGAACCCGTACTATCCCACTTGTATTGCCAGCGTAGTTGTGGCTGCAAGACAAATCCCTCGGCTGGATTGAACGAAACTTGATCAATTAGAGAGTTGATCGATAAATCAAATTTATCTTGTTTTGAATAGATAGGCTGGCCTGTTAAAAGTAAACGTGGAAATGTAAACTTATTTCTAACCCTGTTCAAAGAGTCCAGATAGGCAGGATCTCTACGCCTTTGCTCTAAGCTGTCTTTCTTGAAGTAGTCAAGTAGTTCCTCGGCAGTTAGGGGAACAGGTCTTACCTCATCCCAATACATGGCAGTACGGCGATTTGCACTGTCTGCATAACGTAGTAGAAAACGGTCAAAGAATTTTTTATTCCAATTGGGGTGTAAAGTATAATCCGAATACACGTTTAAAAAACTACCGTATGCATCAAACCCAAACTTTTTTGCAGCCGGATAAAGGACCTGACTAGCCAGCATCCATTCTCCTCTCACTTCCTCTCTGTAAAGCTGAACTAGCTTAAGTGTATCAACAAATTCAAGTTGCTGTGTCCGAAGCAATGTCAAATCAAGCGAGTATAGCTGCCAGTCTTCCTGAATAATGGTAATTTCCCCCGCAAAAACAGGTTCACTTTTCCTTTTAGGAATCACCTGAATGCGACTTAATACTTTATTATTTTCCACAAAAGAACCCAGTAATTTAAACCGGTAATACAAAAATGTTGAGGATGATAGCGGTGAAATAAACCCTCTTGGATTAAGTCGAGTTCCAGGTAAAACAACATTATTATAAAAAGAGTATTGATCTGGGACGGCTAGCCCAAAACCGTCACTATCCCCACTCACTTTTGAAGACAAAACCTCAACTTTTTTTTCGCGGCTGCCTCGTTGCGAATACCTAGAAAACGTTTCAGACAAATAAAGAATCTTCTTTTTACTGGTATCGCCATCCTCAAAATCAACTTTCTGAGATAAAAAACGAGTTGGAAAATTTCTCAAGCGGAGTTGTCCCTTTGAGTAAACCATGCAAGAAAATTGCTCCGCACGTTGCTGGTTAATTTCCTGCTGACGAATCATTTCGCGGATGAGTCGATAGGCAGGATCCTCTTTATTGGAGACAACTACATC
>SXWI01000022.1 GCA_005791465.1 Bacteroidota bacterium
CGCAGGAAACTGATCATAACGCAAGTTAAGGAGCGACTCGGGGTTTACCTTAATTTTGGCCACTTTTTAACCCTGCAGAATGAGCACAAAAATCCATGCGGCAATTACCGCTGTTGGGGGCTATGTTCCACCCGACAAATTAACCAATCAGGACCTAGAAAAATTGGTCGAGACCAACGACGAATGGATTCGTACTCGCACCGGCATCAATGAGCGAAGGATTCTTAAAGAACCCGGAAAGGCTACCTCGGATATGATCGTGCCAGCCGTTCAAGAGCTTTGTAAAAAAAGAGGTATTTATCCTACAGAAATCGACTGTTTGATTGTAGGAACAGTAACCCCGGATATGGTTTTCCCTTCCACAGCCAATTTAGTTTGTCATAAACTGGGCGCAACTAACGCATGGGGCTATGATTTGTCGGCTGCTTGCTCTGGATTTTTATTTGCTTTAGCACAGGGTGCGGCATTAATAGAAAGTGGCCGTCATAAAAAAGTAGTTGTCTGCGGAGCTGATAAAATGAGTGCTATTGTTGATTATACAGATCGTGCAACTTGTATCATTTTTGGTGATGGTGCAGGAGCAGTTTTATTGGAACCCACAACAGAAATTATTGGAGTAATGGATTCCATCCTAAGAACCGATGGAAGTGGCAGCCAGTATCTTCATATGAAAGCAGGTGGATCACTAAAACCTGCCAGCTCGGAAACAGTTGCAAATCGTGAGCACTATGCCTACCAGGAAGGACAAGCGGTTTTCAAATTTGCAGTGAAAGGAATGGCAGATGTCAGTGCCGAACTCATGGAGAAGAACAACTTGAAAGCAGAAGATATTTCCTGGTTGGTACCCCATCAAGCTAATCTGCGCATCATTGATGCGACAGCCAATCGTATGGGGCTGGGGACTGAAAAAGTGATGATCAATATTGAACGATTTGGCAACACCACAGCCGCTACCATTCCGCTCTGCTTATGGGAGTGGGAGAAACAACTAAAAAAAGGCGACAATATTATCCTTGCCGCATTTGGAGGAGGATTTACCTGGGGTGCTATTTGGGTAAAGTGGGCCTACGATACTAAATAACGTAACTTGTTAATCAACGCTTGTCTATGAAAAATCAAAAACTAACCGGATGGGGCTCTGTTGCAGTACATGGAGGTCATAAAAAAGATCCATCCTATGCACATCTGACTCCTCTATATGCCAGCAGTACTTATATTTTTGACTCTGCTGAGCAAGGAATGCGTCGATTTACCGGCCAAGAAGAAGGTTACATCTATGGACGTTGGGGAAATCCTACCATCACGGAAGCGGAGCAAAAAATTGCAGCGCTGGAGACCTTTGGCACTGGAAAAGAAGCAACCGCTATACTTCATTCTTCTGGAATGGCTGCAATCACCACACTGATGATGAGTACACTCAGTCAAGGAGATAAGATACTTTCTCATTTTTCATTGTATGGTGGTACGGACGAACTCGTGCACCGCATTCTACCCCGCTTTGGAGTAAGTGCCACTATTGTAGATCTGAGAGACTTGGAAAAAGCAGAGGAAGCATTACGAGCAGATAAGCAAATCAAAATGGTTTATCTGGAAACTCCTGCCAATCCCACCATCCAATGTGTAGATATTGCCGCCCTAAGTGCATTGGCAAAAAAATACAATTGCATCGTTGCTTGTGATAACACATTTGCAACGCCTTACCTACAACAACCCTTTGCATTAGGTGCTGATTTTATTGTTCACTCGACAACAAAATTTCTAAATGGGCATGGAACTGCCATAGGCGGAGCATTAGTGGGAGTAGATATTGAAAGAATGCGAGGCCCTATTTTTAAATTTCATAAAACTACAGGCGCCAACTCCAATGCGTTTGATGCCTTTTTATTAGTACAAGGGATGAAAACGCTGGAGGTAAGGATGGATCGTCATTGTACCAACGGAGAGCGTGTGGCAAAATTTCTGTCAGATCATAAGAGCGTGGCGAAAGTAAATTATACAGGTCTTGCCCAACATCCTGATTTTGCAGTAGCTGCTAAACAAATGCGACATGCAGGTGCATTACTTTCCTTTGAAGTGAAAGGAGGATTGCAAGGGGGAATCAATTTTATGAACAAATTAAATCTATGTACCCGTGCTGTTTCATTGGGAACCTGCGATACGCTGCTCTCCCATCCGGCATCGATGACGCATTTTAGTGTACCCAAGGAAGAAAAAGAAAAATATGGCATCACCGAGGGATTGATTAGAATGCATGTGGGTATTGAAACGGTAGATGATATCATTGCTGATCTTGAACAAGCCTTACAATAAATCCAATATGTCGATTACCATCCGTCGTGCAACGGCTGCTGACTGTCCACGTTTGTTGGAATTGATTCAAGAACTAGCTGTCTATGAAAAAGCCCCACAAGAGGTTACTGTATCACTACAGCATTTTACGGAAAGTGGATTTGGAACACAACCTGTTTGGTGGGCCTTTGTTGCAGAAGAAGAGAAAGTAATTCACGGCTTTGCCTTATACTATATCCGGTATTCAACCTGGAAAGGACAATCCTTATATCTGGAAGATATTTTAGTCACCGAAAAAATGAGGGGAAAAGGAATTGGCGCTCAATTATTCGAGAGAATTTTAGAAGAAGCAAAAGAAAGAAAATTAGTTCGTGTAGTATGGCAGGTCTTGGAGTGGAATGAGCCGGCCCTACAGTTCTATAAAAAGTATAACGCATCACTCGATCCAGAGTGGATTAATGGTGCTATAGAAATTAAAGTCAGTTCCTAGAAAAAATTTCAGGAAACACCATTCACCAATACTTCCTTCTGAATTTTTTGGATCAGCCCCTGTAATACTTTACCAGGACCCACCTCGGTAAATTCACTAGCGCCACCGGCAATCATGGCTTGTACACTTTGTGTCCATTTAACGGGACCAGTAAGTTGATTAATTAAGTTTTGCTTGATGATAGCCGGATCCGTTACAGGCATCGCC
>SXWI01000129.1 GCA_005791465.1 Bacteroidota bacterium
ACGGTTTTGTAAAGATTTTGCATAAAGCTTATCGTAATAGCGTAACAAAATTGAGAAGCTTTCAACAGTATTGTTCTCTCGGAAAAAATCAATGGCTTGCTGCGCTTGCAGATGTCCTAATTTTTTGGTGATTCGTCCTATTGCCGCAACTACCGCTTCTTGATCGAGTTGTCCATATTCCTCTACAATATGTTCCAATCTCTTTTCAAAGGGAATATCTAAAAAATAAACAGGAGATTTTCGCATGGTATTCCACAGGTCATTGGGAATATTGACTGTGCCAATACGCTGTGATTCATCTTCCAGCCAAATTGGAGTGGATGCGCTTGCTTGTAGGCAACTATGCAATGCTATTGACAAGCAGTTTTCAAATTGTTCTTGCCCAGGTTGGGTCGGAAGACCAATGTTTCCGAATGCCGACCCTTTATGACCCGCCAGTTCTTCCAGATCCACAATTAACTGTTCCCTCTTTTTTAAAGCACCTAGTAGTTCTGTTTTTCCAGACCCTGTGTACCCGCCAATTAATTGAAATGAATAATTTTTTTTAAACTGCGCTAGTACCCAGTTGCGATAAGCTTTATATCCTCCTGCTAGTGTATAAATTTTAAAACCATACAGATCCAACAACCAACTAATTGCGGCGCTTCGCATTCCTCCTCTCCAGCAGTGTACTAATAGTATTTTATTTCCATTAGTAATTCGCTCTGCCTCTATCACACGTTGTTTTAGCGTAGGACCAAAAAAGTCAAGTCCAACTTTGATAGCCTCTTCTCTGCTATTTTGTTTGTAAGTAGTACCCACAATTTTTCTTTCTTCATCTGTGAATAGCGGAAAGGAATGTGCGCCCGGTATATGTGCGTGTTTGTATTCGCCAGGACTTCTCACATCTAAAACAGGATGCAACAAGGCTAAAGAAAGAAATTGTTCTATATCAATCCGCTGGGCCGGCATATAAAAAAAGGGGACCGCAGTCCCCTGTATATTTATTTATTCATGGAAGCCAAAAACTCTTCATTGTTCTTGGTCCCCTTCATTCGGTTTTGCAATTCACGCATCGCTTCTTCTGTATTCATGTCGGTGAGGAACACGCGAAGCAGATTCATGCGTTGTAGCACCGCAGGTTCTAACAGCAGGTCGTCTCGACGCGTAGAAGAAGAAGTAAGATCAATAGCCGGATAAATTCGCTTGTTGGATAGTTTACGATCCAGTTGCAATTCCATGTTACCCGTTCCTTTGAATTCCTCAAAGATCACCTCATCCATTTTACTGCCCGTGTCTACCAGTGCGGTTGCGATGATGGTAAGAGAACCACCGTTTTCAATTTTACGAGCGGCGCCAAAAAACTGTTTTGGTTTTTGCATGGCATTGGCTTCCACACCTCCT
Organism: Bacteroidota bacterium; assembly: GCA_005791465.1. Classification (GTDB taxonomy): domain Bacteria; phylum Bacteroidota; class Bacteroidia; order Chitinophagales; family Chitinophagaceae; genus JJ008. The sequence continues at coordinate 1,384 of SXWI01000129.1, forward strand.
GATAATACTTTACCAGATGCGGGAGCTACGGTATTGTGTGCACGTGCTAAACGTGTTATTGAATCTAAAAGAATTACCACATCATGTCCGCATTCAACCAAACGCTTAGCCTTATTGAGTGCCATAGTGGAAACCTTCACGTGTTTCTCGGCGGGTTCATCAAAAGTTGAAGCGATCACCTCTGCTCGTACACTTCTTTCCATATCGGTTACCTCTTCAGGTCTTTCATCCACCAGCACTACCATTAAATAACACTCCGGATGGTTGGCTGCAATGGCATTAGCTACTGCTTTCAACAACATGGTTTTACCTGTTTTGGGTTGTGCCACAATCAATCCACGTTGTCCCTTACCAATCGGAGTAAACAAATCCATGATGCGGGTGGAATAATCAGAAGGCGTAGTAAACAGATTTAATTTTTCAAAGGGGAAAAGCGGTGTTAGATAATCAAAAGGAACACGGTCTCTTACCTCATCCGGGCTCTTTCCATTTAATAGGTCAACCTTTAAGAGGGCAAAATATTTTTCTCCTTCTTTGGGAGGACGAACGGGTCCATAAATAGTATCGCCACTTTTTAAACCAAAGATTTTTATCTGCGAGGGGGAAACGTAAACGTCATCGGGGGAGGATAGATAATTATAATCTGATGAACGAAGGAATCCATATCCATCAGGCATCATTTCCAGTACTCCTTCGCCCATAATCATTCCGTCAAACTCAACGGTAAAAACGGGTTCTTTCCGAGGTGCTGGCTGAAAACGCTGGGGGGCATTTTCTACAGGAGCACCTGGCTCAGGCGTATTTTCTAGGATAGTTTGTGCTAGCAATTCTGTTTTGGTAGGAGCAGCCGGTGTTTCCACAGCAGGTGCAGCGGAGGGGCTTTTCTCGGGGGCTTTTTCTTCAGGTTTGTCTTCTTTACGGGGTCTTCCTCTTCTTTTCGGTTTGTTTTCGTCGTTAGAAACTGGCATTCTTGTTTTTTTAGTGATTGAAATTTGTCGGAGAAAATGGAACGAGCAATTCGTTCAGGGGATAAAAGTTAGGTATTACGATAGGGCTTGGAAAAGATGGCCGCAACGGCCGTTTGCTACTGCAATACTACAGCAAAATCGATAATCCTAAAAATTTTTTCATTCCTTCTTTGTAAGCCGCTCTGTGTTCAGGACTTACCTTTGTTCCTCAAAGCTTGGGTGCATGTTCAATAAAAGGATCAAGATTAAGGAGTTGCTGGGGCAGGAGCCCGCGGGTCAGCAGGTGACTGTAATGGGTTGGGTGCGTACATTTCGCAATAACCAATTTATAGCCTTGAACGATGGAAGCACCAATAATAATTTACAAGTGGTGCTTGAGTTAGGAAAATTTCCAGACGAACTCCTCAAGCGAATCACTACCTCTGCCTCACTCCGTGTGCAGGGTGTTGTTGAACCCTCGCTTGGTAAAGGACAAAAGATGGATCTCAAAGTCACCTCGATTGAGGTGCTGGGGGATTCTGATGCAGAAAAATATCCGCTTCAACCCAAAAAACACTCGTTAGAGTTTTTAAGAGAAAAAGCACACCTCCGTTTTCGTACCAATACTTTTGGTGCGGTGTTTCGCGTTCGTCATGCATTGGCTTTTGCCGTGCACCAGTTCTTCAATCAAAAAGGATTTATCTATTTACATACTCCCATCATCACCGCAAGCGATGCAGAGGGTGCGGGGGAAATGTTCCGCGTTACCACCTTACCTATGGATGGAACAGCGCCAAAAAATGAAGACGGCTCAATTAATTATAAAGAAGATTTCTTTGGTCGCTCTACTAACTTAACCGTGAGTGGTCAGTTGGAGGGCGAACTGGGCGCCACTGCTTTTGGAGAGATCTATACGTTTGGTCCTACGTTTCGTGCAGAGAATAGCAATACAGCCAGACACTTGGCTGAGTTCTGGATGATAGAACCCGAAATGGCGTTCTATGATTTAGAAGACAATATGAATCTCGCAGAAGAGTTTATCAAGTATATCATTCGCTATGCAATGGAGCACAATGCGGAAGATCTACAATTTTTAGATCAGCGTTTAGCAGAGGAAGAAAAACAATTGCCGCAGGACAAGCGTAGCGAAATGGGCTTATTGGATAAGCTCCGGTTTGTAATCGACAATCAATTTGAGCGGATCACGTATACAGAAGCGATTGATATTTTACGCGAGAGTAATCACAATAAGAAAAAGAAGTTTCAATATCCAATAACTGGTTGGGGGATGGATTTACAAAGTGAACATGAACGTTACCTGGTAGAAAAACATTTTAAGAAACCGGTTATACTTTCTAATTACCCTGCTGCTATCAAAGCATTTTATATGCGCCAAAACGAAGATGGTAAAACGGTAGCCGCCATGGATATCTTGGCTCCTGGTATTGGAGAAATTGTAGGCGGATCACAACGTGAAGAGCGTATGGATCGCCTGACTACAAGAATGAAAGAGATGCATATTCCGGAAGAAGAGTTGTGGTGGTATTTAGACACCCGCCGTTTTGGAACCGTGCCACACGCGGGCTTTGGATTGGGATTTGAAAGAATGGTTCAATTTGTTACCGGAATGAATAATATCCGTGATGTGATTGCATTTCCGCGTACGCCGGGTAGTGCCGAGTTCTAATTACTCATGCATACAAAGGATGGGTACATTCCCATGGTAGATCAATTGCTTGGAGGAGGTTTCCTTAAAAATCCTTTCGATCAGATTATGTTTTTTGGGAATGGTAATAACCAGGTCCAATTCATTCTTGATGGCAAACTCGTTAATTCCATCTTCAATATCCCGATGTTGTATAAAGTGAAAAGCAGGTTTTAGCTCACTCATCATAGTTTGCAATAATAAAGACTGCTCCGGCATCTCCCCCTCTCGTTCTTCTCCATCTGGATTTATATTCAGTATATCTAAATGTGCACCAAATGTTTTTACAAGCTCTTTTATGGCTGGTGCTGGGGTGCTGTCCACCACTTTGTCAAAATCACAGGCGAATCCTATTTTTTTAATTCCCTTGCCATATGTTTTACCGGGTGGTACGCAAATAACGGGCCACGTAAGTCTTCGAATGGCAAGTAATGTGTTGCTCCCAAACAAAACGCGCTCTACCCCACTGGCTCCTTTTGTTCCCATGACTACTGCAAAGGGTTTTACTTTGTTGCATAGATTTTCAAGTTCATCCACCACACTACCCATCACTATTTCGATATATACTTTTGCTTGTGGACCAGCCAGGTGTTCAACATCTGCTTTAAGTTGTTGCATTCTTGCTGTAGCGGATTTTCTTATTTCTTCAACGGATACAAGCACAATTGGCGCATCGGTATAACTGACTGGAATTTGATAAACGTGTGTGAGTATCAAATTGGCTTTTACCTGTGCAGCCATATGAATGGCATAGTGCATGGCATTAGTAGCCGTGGGTGAAAAATCGGTGGGAACAATGATAGCTTTCATGGAGAGGTGTTTCGGCTTAAAGATAATCTTCAAACAACGCGACACTACTGATATTAATCAGCACTCCAATTGACCGTGTATACTATTTACTTTGTTGAAACGCGCGAATCCGGGTAGCGACATTATCACGAACATTGATGTAGTACAGGTTAATGTCTCCAATGTGATAATTACTGGTTTTATACAAAAAGCTCCAGGGGAAGGTTGGCTTTTTGGTAAACAGAACACCATTACTAATTTGTGCATCAGCGGGTGTCGGAAAAATTTTATTGAATTTAGTAAGAACAGCCCCCTTGTTATTGGTTCGTTCTACAAATTTATTTTCGGTGGTCCAGCTAATAGGATTAGTGACCAGCACGGAGTCTCCTCTTGCATTTTCCTTGGTAACACTCGGAGAAAGATATCCTGTTTTAAAAGTCCGCCAACTACACACACATCCCGTTTGTTCAGGTGTAGCACAAACTGGAATAGTGGTGAGTGTCTTCATCTGTAACGGCCACCCCACTGCGTAAGCAGCAACAAGTTGTTTGCGTAATGGCTTTTCTTCAAAAAATTCTTTAAGCAACCAGATAGTATGCAGCGCGCCCTGGCTGTGTGAAGCCAGGATAATGGGCCTTCCATTATTATAGTGCTCTAGATAATATAAAAATGCATTTCGTACATCCTGATACGCCAAGGCCAGGGCTTTGCTTGCAGAAACCGAATCCGCGCTGTAAAAATTTCCTATATGTGCTTGTCTGTATCGTGGTGCAAAAACGCGTCCGTATTGATTGAATGCGCTGGCTTGTAGCAGAATGGTAGAGTAATCTGTTTTGGCATTTATATAAGGATCGTCAATTGCCGCATTAGACCGGGCAAAATCTTCTTTTTTGGTAAAGGTGGTAGGATGAATAAAAAAAACATCGGCGATGGTGTCTCTTTCCTCTGTTCGAAGGGGGGCCGGAATACTATCGGATGGGTCCTTTTTCCAAGGGTGGGCCGCCCAATGGTCCAAATTGCTGTAATCCGGAACTCCCGTATCACTCCTGAAAGTATATTTTGAAGTATAGGATTGGTATTGATCGGAACAGGCCTGAATTCCTAAAAATCCTACGAAAAGTATCAAAAATGGGTAAAATCGGGTCATAAGGGTGCAAATTTCGGTATAAAATGGATCAAATAATATTAAATTTTAAAAATAGGATAAAAAAATAGTACTATGTTTTGCATAGTACCAAACATTCGCCTTATCTTTGCATAAGCAACTACGAGTTTAAACTATGAATATTGATAACACACAAAGCCAAATGCGCAAGGGGATTTTGGAGTTTTGTATCCTCTCCGTGATTAAGCGCGGGGAATCCTACCCCGGCGACATCGTGGATGAAATGCGAGCATCCGGTCTTCAAATTCTGGAGGGCACGCTCTATCCCCTGCTAACCCGTCTTAAGAATGCAGAGATGCTTACTTATCGATGGGTCGAAAGTCCTTCCGGACCTCCTCGGAAATATTTTTCCCTGACTGAAAAAGGCCAGCTCTTTTACCAGGAACTAGGTCGAACCTGGGAGGAACTCTCCTTTGCTGTAAACAAAATAATTACCCCTAAACCCACCAATCTCTAATTATAATCAGTTGTACCATGAAAAAGATCATTACAATAAATTTGAGTGGACGAGTTCTTCAAATTGAAGAACCTGCTTATGAGCAACTGCAACAATACATTGCCAGCTTACGCACTTACTTTTCTAAAGAAGAAAGTCGCGAAGAAATCATCAACGATATCGAAGGCAGAATTGCGGAACAGTTCTACGGTTTAATACAACAGGGTGCTCCTTGTATTACCGAAGAACACCTTACCACAATCATTGCCGCCATGGGAAAACCTGAGGAGCTGGCAGATGCAGAAATTCTTGAATCCACCACTACACAAGAAGGAGATTCATCATTCAAACAAGCTGGATTCAAAACCACTTCGGCTAAGAGAGAATTTTTTAGAGACGCTAATAGTAAAGTGTTGGGAGGTGTAGCAGGAGGAATTGCCAACTTTATAGGAATTGATCCTGTTATCATCCGTATTTTATTTGTACTGCTTAGCTTTTCAAGTTTTGGAATAGTAGCATTGGGATATATTCTTCTTTGGATTTTTGTTCCTGCCAAAGAGTTGGAGGATTACAGAGGCCGTCGCTTTTATCGAAATCCCGATGATCGGGTATTGGCAGGAGTAGCCAGTGGGGTTGCTGCGTATTTCAATGTGAGTGCGCGCAATATTCGTCTCTTGTTTTTAGCACCCTTGTTATTACAAATTCTTTTTTCTATTCTAGATATATTCGATGATTCAGCGATAGCAGAAATTTTATTTAATGTAAGCTTTGGCTCTCTGCTTGGATTTTCTGTGATACTCTATATTATTCTCTGGGTCATTCTTCCAACCGCAGAAACATCTTATCAAAAGATGGAAATGCGTGGAGAAACCATCAACCTCGAGCGAATTCGTCAATATGTGAGTGAAGAAGGGATCAATAAAAAGATGGAAGAATGGGGGAAAGATGTTGAGCTTACGGCCAAACAACTTTCCGCAAAGGTGGAAGAGTTGGCAAAAGAAGCAAAACAAAAGAGTAGGATTTCAAGACCTCTTCGGTTGGTAGGATTGTTTTTTAAAATACTCTTTGTTTTCTTCTTCGGCGGAATTGCCATTGTATTATTAATTGCGTTGTTAGCGCTGTTGTTTGGAGGAATTGTTTCTTGGCCCTTACAATATTATATATGGAGTTCAACCCAGCAACAGGTTTTAGCCTGGGCCACTTTTGCATTATTTCTATTAGTCCCCGTAATTGGTTTTATCATTTGGTTGATCCGTCGTTTAATCAATACAAAAGCAGGCCACGCTTATTTAAGTTGGACCTTTGGTGGACTTTGGGCCTTGGGCTGGGTTTCATTGGTATTGTTTGCTTCTAGCATCTCAAAAGACTTTAGATATCAAGAAAAGAAACTGGAAAATATTACAATGCCAATCGCATCTGCCAATAAAATGGTGGTTACCGTAACTGAACCCGAGTTGGAATACAGCGGTAGTTTTAGTTGGATTGATGGCGATCCTGCTGGTTGGGATCTTACCCCCGATACACTCAAGCTTTCCAATATTCTGATTAAAGTGGAGCCAAGTCGTGATTCCACTTATCAAGTTCAAATGGTGCGTGTGGCAAATGGTAGGGACGAACAGGATGCAGGTGAGCGGGCAAGCGCTATTCGCTACAACATCCGTACAAGTACCGCCAATGGACAATATTCGATGGTGGAAAAAAACAAAAAAGGTGATACCATCACCCATTTGATTAAAGACCTCTCTTATACCTTGGTAGATTTAGGAAATGGTTATTCAATACCCGCCTCCTCTAAATACAGAGCACAAGAAGTGCGGGTAATCCTACGAGTTCCCGTGGGTGGTCGTATTAGTTTTGATGAATCTGTTCGTTCTAAACTTTCTTCTTTCGAGGTAAAAATTCGTCAGCGCACCGATAGTAAATACGATCGATACGACTGGACCGAACATAATTTCAACTATCGTTCCAATATTGAATATATCATGGGTGCAGATGGGGAGCTAAAGCCTGCTGATGGCTTGGATTCGGCTATGGATAGGATGGATAAAGCATTAGAACCACCTGCGCCTCCGGTCCCTGGCACTAACAGGGAAGCGATGCTTTTACCCCGTAGTAACAGTTATCCTCTTCGAGTTCACGGTCCTTCACCATTAAGGCTTCTTTTGGGATAATCAGACAACCGCTTTGACTTACATTTGTGTTCTTAATTAATGACGAATGTCAGTCAGGAACACACCCTTCTTTCAGAAACACCAGGAATTAGGTGCCAAGATGGCTCCTTTTGCTGGTTATAATATGCCCATTTCCTATTCTGGAATTAATGACGAACATCAGACAGTTAGAAAAAACGCGGGTGTATTTGATGTTAGCCACATGGGTGAGTTTATCCTAAAGGGGCCACATGCGCTTGATTTGATTCAGCGTGTTACCAGTAATGATGCATCAAAGTTGGTAAAGGGTAAAGTGCAGTATAGTTGTTTTCCTAATGATAAAGGAGGTATTGTTGATGATCTATTAGTCTATTGTCTGGAAGAAAATAGTGCGTATATGTTGGTGGTGAACGCTTCCAATATAGAGAAAGACTGGAACTGGATCCAGCAATTCAATACACAAGGAGTTGAGATGCACAATGTTTCAGAAAAAACTTGCTTATTGGCTGTACAGGGTCCGAATGCTACTCGCATTTTACAACCCTTAACGGAAATGGACTTGTTGAATCTTGCTTATTACACATTCGTAAAAGGAACCTTTGCAGGAGTGGAAAATGTGTTGATCAGTGCTACCGGATACACGGGAGCGGGCGGTGTAGAAATTTATTTTGAAGACAAAGATGGACAAGCTGAAAAAATTTGGAATGCCATTTTTGAAACAGGAACACCTCAAGGTCTTAAACCAATTGGGTTGGGGGCACGGGATACACTTCGGTTAGAAATGGGATTTTGTCTGTATGGTAATGACATTGACGACACTACTTCGCCATTGGAAGCCGGGTTGGGTTGGATTACCAAGTTTTCAAAATTATTTACTAACTCAAGCGCACTGGCTGATCAAAAGGCGGCCGGACTGCCACGAAAGCTCGTAGGTTTTGAAATGATTGATAAGGGAATTCCACGTCATGGCTATGAAATTAAGAACGAGGGGGGTCAACTTATTGGCGTGGTTACTTCCGGCACACAGTCACCCAGTTTAGGTAAAGCGATTGGTCTGGGTTATCTCAATACCGCCTTTACACCCCTGGATTCTATTGTATATGTACAGGTTCGCGATAAGCAGTTAAAAGCAAAAGTTGTCAAAGTACCTTTTATTTGAGTATGCCTACCATTCACCTGACTACCTTTATTGCTGC
>SXWI01000002.1 GCA_005791465.1 Bacteroidota bacterium
ATGGAATCCTCCAACTTATCACGACGCTTCATACTATCCTGGGAGGCACCGCCCATGGACATTGCCCCCGTCCTATTCAAACCATTGGGCGCACCTTGCATAAGGTTTCGGGAACGATTCTGATTACGCAAAACAGGTATTTCCTGGCTGGCCGTCAAAAATGAGGACCCCATGAATAGAATAACAAGTATATAGTTTCTTGTTGCAGTCAAGGTGGCCACAAAAATAGCCGGTCCTTTCGAAAGCAATCGTTAAAAGACCGTTTTACCCACCCTGTTTTGCCCTATCTTCGCGAAAATTTTTCCCCTATGAACCTGCATGAATACCAGGCCAAGGAATTGCTCAAAAAATATAATGTACCCGTACAGGAAGGTGTAGCCTGTTCGACCATTCAAGAAGCACAGGATGCTTACAAAAATATTCAGGAAAAATCTGGAAGTAAGTTTGCTGTAGTGAAAGCGCAGATTCATGCGGGAGGACGCGGAAAAGGAGCCATCAAAGAGAACGGTATCAATGGGGTAAAAGTTGGTAAAAGCCTAGATGATATTTCAGATTTTGCCGGAAAGATATTAGGGGGCACACTCGTCACTTTGCAAACAGGAGCTGCTGGTAAAGTGGTTAACAAAGTGCTGGTGGCACAGGATATGTATTATGATGGCCCTAGTGAAAGAAAAGAGTTTTACTTGTCCATCCTGCTCGACCGTTCCAAAGGGCAAAATGTGATCATGTATAGCACAGAAGGTGGAATGAACATTGAGGAAGTGGCTCATAACACCCCAGACAAAATATTTAAAGAGTGGGTACACCCTGGTGGTGGACTACAACCCTTCCAGGCACGTAAGATTGCATTCAACCTAGGGTTAAGTGGAGAAGCCTTTAAAAATTGTGTTCGTTTTGTAACAAATCTTTACAACGCCTACGTTGGACTGGATTGTTCGATGTTAGAAATCAATCCGCTGTTCAAAGCTGCAGACGATAAAATACTGGCGGTGGATTGTAAGATGAACCTGGACGATAACGCTTTGATGCGTCATCCTGATTTGGCCGCACTGCGTGATGTAACAGAGGAAGACCCCACTGAAGTAGAGGCAGGTCAATTCAATTTGAATTTTGTGAAGCTAGATGGAAACGTAGGATGCATGGTAAACGGTGCCGGATTAGCGATGGCCACCATGGACATGATTAAACTCAGTGGCGGAGAACCTGCAAACTTTTTGGATGTGGGTGGAACTGCCAACGCTCAAACAGTTGAGGCAGGATTCAAAATTATATTGAAAGACCCTGCTGTAAAAGCTATCCTGATTAACATTTTTGGTGGTATTGTACGTTGCGACCGAGTTGCGCAAGGTGTGATTGACGCCTATAAAAACTTGGGCAATATTAACATTCCCATCATTGTACGATTACAAGGCACCAATGCCGTGGAAGCAAAAAAACTGATAGATGAAAGTGGCTTAAAAGTACAATCTGCTATCCTGCTTAGCGAAGCAGCTGCTTTAGTAAAAAAGGCAGTAGCCTAAACAAGTAGCCCTTCCAATCAGATTAGTTTTTCTACTTCATAAACTGGAGAAAACAGATAATAGTTGCCTGTTTTTAACTCCTTACACTTAATGCGTTTTCGCAGCAAAGCCTCTTTTCGAAAAATACGACCGTCCTTAATTCGAAACTGCGCACCAGCGGGTAATTCCTCCAAGAAAAAATGATTCTCCTTTGGCGGATCATACTGCCGTAACACACGCATCAACCCATCTTCTGCACAACTACTGGCTGAAGGATTGACTAACATTTCTTGTAAGGCCATATGAAGCGGGTTGGGCAAAAGATCAAGCGACAAAAATGATTCCAGGAGCTTGGCGTAACAATTCTTCCATTCTTTTCCATGAGCCTGTACACGATTTCCAAATTGTTCAAAGGTTAACAAGTGAGCTAACTCATGCAGTAAGGTCACTAAAAAAGCATAGGGGTTCAAATTACCATTAACGGTAATGCGATGCTGTTGACTATGTGTACGATGTCGGTAATCACCCAAAAGCGTTCTTCGTTCGCGTGTTATGGTTAGCTGTACTCTGTGCCGTTGCAAGAGATTGAGTACCTGCTGATCGGTACCAGTTGGTAAATAGCGCGACAAGAAATCAAGCGGGACTTCCTTTTTGGGCATCTGCTATTTTTTCAAAGCCCTAAGCAATAGTCGTATCTCCACTCCAGTATAAACTATATAGAGAAAAGCTGCTCCGTATAAGGCAGGTAAATTAACTGCCTTGCGCTCCCTATAGATATAAATAAATGCAGCCAGTGCAAGTACAAAGAATTTAATCATGAAGGATAGCATCACGGCACGAATCGATGCTTGCAAATTGGGATTCGTAAAACTTTTTGCTGTAATACCTGCAGATAAAATGGTAACCAGAAAAAGAAGAAAATTAGCTCCAGATAAAATAGTTACGTTCACCTCGTGTGCTGATAACCAGGTGCGAGACAATGTAAACATCCCCTGCACTATCAACAATAACAAGACAAATACATATGTAGTTTTATTCATCATTTTCATCGAGAACTACTTTGAACCACTTGTCTCTTTAAAAAGTTTATAAAAAACTGCAGCTAAAGTGAGTATAGGGAAAAGA
>SXWI01000130.1 GCA_005791465.1 Bacteroidota bacterium
ATAATGGCTACTTGTTTCTCCACAGTGAACGGAGAATATTGAGCTTGTTTCAAAATTTCCACGTTACGAGCACCCTTGTCAATTACATTCTTGGTTGCAGCATCCAAGTCTCCACCGAATTTGGAGAAGGCCTCCAACTCGCGGTAAAGCGCTTGGTCCAATTTTAAGGTACCGGCCACTTTTTTCATGGACTTGATCTGTGCGTTACCACCCACGCGGCTCACAGAGATACCCACGTTAATCGCAGGACGAATACCAGAAAGGAATAAGTTAGTTTCCAAGAATATCTGACCATCCGTAATAGAGAGTACGTTGGCAGGGATGTAAGCAGATACGTCACCTGCTTGTGTTTCAATAATTGGAAGTGCAGTCAATGATCCACCACCCTTGATCAAATGACGAATACTATCAGGAATATCATTCATGTTCTTAGCCACATTATCGTCGTTGATCACTTTAGCAGCACGCTCAAGCAAACGACTGTGGAGATAGAATACGTCTCCAGGGTAGGCCTCACGTCCTGGAGGACGACGAAGCAACAAGGAAACCTCACGATAGGCAACTGCCTGCTTAGAAAGATCATCATAGATAATCAATGCAGGACGGCCAGTATCACGGAAAAACTCTCCAATAGCCGCACCTGCAAATGGCGCATAGAATTGAAGAGGTGCAGGATCAGAAGCAGAGGCAGCTACGATAATAGTATAATCCATCGCTCCATTATCCTGTAATGTTTTCATTACACCGGCAATGGTAGATGCTTTCTGTCCAATAGCTACGTAGATACAATAAACAGGTTTACCTGCTTTGTAAAATTCTTTTTGATTGATGATGGTGTCTATGCAGATGGCTGTTTTACCTGTCTGACGGTCACCGATCACCAACTCACGCTGTCCGCGTCCAATAGGGATCATCGCATCAATCGCTTTGATACCAGTTTGAAGCGGTTCTTTTACAGGCTCACGGAAAATTACACCGGGTGCTTTACGCTCCAAAGGCATTTCGTATAGATCACCTGTGATAGGACCTTTACCATCAATAGCTTGTCCCAAAGTATTTACTACACGACCTAACATTCCCTCTCCTACTTTGATAGAAGCGATCTGTCCGGTACGTTTCACTTTGGCACCTTCCTGGATACCACCTGTTTCTCCCATCAATACCACACCCACATTATCTTCTTCAAGGTTTAAGGCAATTGCACGTACGCCGTTTTCGAATTCCACGAGTTCGCCATAACGTACATTTCCTAATCCATATACACGGGCAATACCATCTCCGATTTGTAACACCGTGCCCACCTCTTCGAGGTCAGCCGTGGCATTGAAATTACTCAGCTGTTGTCTGAGTATCGCACTAATTTCATCGGGTTTAATCTCTGGCATATAACTTGATTTACTTGTTATTTGATCTTATATACAAAATCGTTATTCTCAAATTGTTTAGCAATAGCTTTTAAATCGTAGGCCACACTTGCATCGATCAGCTTATCGTCTACCTGTAATACAAAACCACCAATCAATGCAGGATCTACTTTTTCCTGGAGTTCAACCTGCGTATACCCTCCTGATTTTTTTACCTGATCAAGGATAGATTGCTTTACTTCAGCGGTTGCAGGAGAAGCAGTGGTGAGATGAACGGTTTTAATTCCTTTTTGTTCTTTATACGTTTTAATAAAGGCAGAACAAATTTCAGGAAGATAGCTTTCCCTTTTTTTTGTAACCAGCAATTGATTGAAAGCACTAGTCAATTCACTCAAATGAGTTTGTGTAACGGCTCGGATAATCTTACCCTTCACATCAGATTTGATGATGGGACTGCGAAGCATATTCGCAAAATCACGACTACTCTTGCAAACTTCCTGTAACCACTGCATATCGGCATAAACCTGTTCCAACTGACCTTTCTCAACAGAAAGATCCAGTATGGACTTGGCATATCGGGCAGCTAAACGTGGATTAGGCATGGGGTGGAATTAGTTCATTTTAACACCATCAACAAGGCCTTTGATATGCGCTTCTTGCGCAGCCTTGTTCTCTAGTTCTTTGCGGAGTACTTTTTCGCTTACTTCAATCACAAGCTTTCCAACCTGATTCTTTACTTCAGTAAGAGCAGCCATTTGTTGTGCTTGGATAGCCGCTTGCGTTTCAACCATAATCTTATTGGCTTCGGTTTTTGCTTGTTCTTTCGCTTCAGCAATGATGCGGTCTTTGGTTTCACGCGCTTCTTTCAGCAATTGCGCACGCTCTTCACGAGCCTGCGCCAACAAAGCTTCGTTCTCGCTCTTCAGCTGCGTCATCTCAGCCTGAACACGCTTGGCTGTCTCCAAGGAAGAGGTGATGCTCTGCTCGCGCTCGCGTAATCCATTGATGATGGCAGGCCATGCAAACTTTGCAAGCAAGAAAAAAACCGCCAAGAACGCAAGGAGCGTCCAAATCAGTAGACCAAAACCGGGAGTTAACAGATTCATGTTATTATGAATTTCATTTTTAATAGAGAACTACTGCGTCATCCGCCCTGTGCATCGGACGCAGTAGTTACGTGACCAGTACTTAGAGTACCATGGCCAAAAAGCCTACGATGATCGCGAACAGTGCAGCACCTTCTACAAGGGCAGCTGTCAGGATCATGTTACCGCGGATGTCGTTGCTGGCTTCAGGCTGACGGGCAATGGCCTCGAGGGCTCCTTTACCAATCTGTCCTATACCGATACCGGCTCCGATAGCAGCAAGACCTGCGCCTACTGCACCACCTGCATTTGCAACTTCAGCGAGTAGCATTACATTCATAAGATCCATGTGAGTTGTATTGAGGGTTAAAAAATAAAAAATTAATGATGCGCTCCTTGTGCAGATTCATGATGATCGCCCTCCAGGGCCTGACCAATAAATACTGCACTGAGCATGGTGAATATAAAAGCCTGAAGAAAGGCAACTAGTACCTCAATCAGGTAAATAAATACAGTAAAGGCAAGAGACAATGGAGAAGCGCCCCATCCAGCAATTGGATTGAGTTCGCCAAAAATGAAAATGAGTGAAATCAAACAGATGATAATGATATGTCCGGCTACCATGTTGGCAAAAAGACGAATGATCAAGGCAAAGGGCTTGATGAATACACTCAAGAATTCAACGGGGACCAGAATAAATTTTACACCCAGTGGTACTCCAGGTGGATTGAAAATATGACCCCAGTAATGTTTGTTGGAACTGAATATAATAACCACAAATGAAATCAACCCCAGTACAACGGTAAAGGCAATATTCCCCGTTACGTTGGCAGAACCGGGAATTAGACCAAAAATATTATTGACAAGAATAAAGAAGAACACCGTTAACAAAAAGGGCAAATAGCGCTCGTATTTATGACCCAAATTAGGTTTAGCAACTTCGTCACGTACAAAAGTGATGATTGGCTCCAGTAAACTTTGAGAACCTTGTGGTGCAGAAGTAACTCCCACTCCTTTCTTGTACCGACCTGCCACACGAAACATTATGACAGTAAAAATGATAAGCGCTAGTAACATTTGAACCACATTACGAGTCATAGAGAGATCGTAATAAGTAACCGCAGGATCATATTTTCCATTGGCATCAAGCGGAATGATTGTCCCCTCAGAAAATTTCTTTTCGTCCAAACCTAATTCATGGATGGCATGCTTGTTAAGCATGGTATACCCTTTGTAAGAAGCATGTCCATGTTCAAAATGAGAGGACATAAATATATCCCAGGTGCCCCGAGAAGGTGAATATAGAATGATCGGTAATGGAAGGGTTACAGGATGCTCTCCGATGTCCATGAAATGATACTCATGTCCATCCAATACGTGACCAAAGATCACCTCGGCTGCATCAAATTTTTTCTCTTTGACAGGAGCCGCATGCTCGGTTTTTGCAGCACCGGTTTCAGTGTCATGCGCATCGTGTTGGGCATGATTCTGTGCCTTAAAAACCAAGGGTGAAAAGGCAAAAACCAGTATAAAAAGAAGGACTTTGAAGTTGTTTTTTGGGCTACAGCACATACCTGCCTCGAAATTTTGCGCAAAGATAAGGGTGAGAGGCTGAAAAACCGAGGAAAAAAAGGCAAATCAGAGCGGGGATTTCAGAACAGGTTTAGGACCCCATGCTTTCCGGAAACTGCACCCTGCAAAGCTGGGCATAATGCCCATTTTTAGCTATTAACTCGGCATGCGTTCCTATCTCCAGGAGCTCTCCTTTCCCCAAGACAATGATCCTGTTTGCTTTGCGAATGGTGGATAGACGATGTGCAACCACAATGGAGGTTCGCCCCTGCACCAATTTTTCAATCGCCTGCTGGATCAACTGCTCACTTTCAGAATCAATGGAGGAGGTAGCCTCATCCAAGATCAGGATGGATGGATTGTACAACAAGGCCCGAATAAAGGAAAGTAGTTGACGCTGCCCAAGCGATAAAGTCAACCCTCGCTCTCGAACATCATAATCATAGCCACCAGGCAATGAGCAAATAAAATCATGCAAGCCAATCATCCGGGCGGCCTCCTCTACCCGATTCCGACTAATGGAGGTGTTGCGTAGTGTGATGTTATCATAGATGGATCCAGAGAATAAAAAAACATCCTGTAGAACAACGCCAACCTGACCTCGCAAGGTTTCTAGTTCATAGGACTGGATGGGAATGTCATCGATCTTTATTTGACCTGACTGAAAATCATATAAACGGGTTAACAAGCTGGTAATAGAAGTTTTCCCACTACCGGTAGGCCCTACTAAAGCAATGGTTTCGCTTGGATGAGCAACAAAAGAAATTCCCTTTAAAACGGGTACGGCAGGATCATAGGCAAAATGAACATTCTCAAATTCAATCTTACCGCTGAAACGCAAATTTTCCAATGGTTTATTCGTGAATGGGGGTGCTGCCTCCTGATTGTCCAATACATTGAAAACGCGTTCGCTTGCAATAACACCCATCTGCAACACATTGAATTTATCAGCCAATACCCGTAAGGGACGGAACAACAAATTCAAACAAAGGATGAATGCAATCACAGTCCCTTGTTGACTCTGCTGCAAAGCCAAGGCTTCTTTAGCGGTATACCAAACCACTAACCCGATAGAAAGTGCCAATACAATTTCTACTACAGGAAAAAAGACTGAGTAAGCAAATATGGCTTTGATATTGGCATCTCTGTGTTGACGATTGATTTTTTTAAACTTATCCAATTCCAATTGCTCCGCAGCAAATGCCTGCACAATAAACATTCCGGTCAGGTGCTCCTGCACAAATGCATTCAAAGCTGCCACTGCATTTCGAACCGATTGAAAAGAACGATTGATACTTTCTTTAAAAATATAAGTAGCGATCAAAATAATGGGGAAGGGAATCAGTGCAATCAAGGTCAGTCTCCAATCCGCCGAAAACATATAGGTGAGCACACAAGCAATCGAAAGAATGTCTGCAATGATAGGCACAAGCCCTTCGGCAAAAATATCATTGATCGATTCGATATCATTTACGGTACGCGTAGTCAGCGTTCCAACGGGGGTGCGATCAAATTGAGAAAGATGCAACCGAAGAATTTTATCGTAAGTAGCCAACCGAAGATCCATCACAACGGCCTGACCAAGCCAGGCAGTTAGAAAAGTAAATCCAAATCGTAATGCGGTTTCTACTAAAATGATCCCCAGTTGAATCATAGTTACCAAAATCACCATACTTGGGATCTCCCCTACTATATATTCATTGACCGTTCGCTGGATCAACAAGGGTCGCAACGGCGTAAGGGCTGCCAACACAATTGCGAGTATTACTGAAATCCAGAAACGATTTTTATAAGGAGCCGCATAGCCCATTACACGACGCAATAATTTCCAATCAAAAAATGAAGCGGTAGATGCAGACACGTCAAAGAGTTGAGGGAGAAGTCATGGCTTTCGTATAGGCCTTTATAAATAAGGCTCCGAGATTTTTATGCGGAGGAACATAATCTTCAAAGATCTTGTCCGTTACAATTTTATCAAGTTCTTTCCAGAAACCAATCCATTCGATATCATTTCCGGTTCGTAATTTTTCCATCAATAAACGAAGAAAGGGGTTATTCACAGGTGCATCTGCGATTTGTTTAGTTCCTATGATATGCGCATCAGGGGCTTTTTGCAAAATATCATGGATCATATTGTAGCCCCCACAAGAACCCATAAATACAATTTTTGAAGCGGGTGACATTTGGGCAATCGTGTAAGGAGCATTATAACTGTGCCCACGGTTGATGGTGATGCGAGGTGTGATGCCCTGTTGCTGTAGGTATATATTTAATTCCTCTTGTGCCTTTGCATCTTCATTTTGCTCCTCCGGCAACGGACGATTCATATATAATGTAACAGGCTTACCCTTGGCGGAGGTAATGCGAACCCAATACTTATTCGAAGGATCTATTTTCCAATTATTATTATTAAATAGATTGACAAGACCTGGGAATACCCCAATTCCATCTTTGTCCCCGTAGATGAATAACTGGATATTTACACGACCACTATCATCAGCCAAATCCTTAAAAGGAACTTGATAAACTGGGGGTATACCTAATTCTTTTGTCAGATCAATTTTTCGTGTGCTGTCCGCCGATAAAAATAATTTTTCAAGAATGGAGTAGATAACCATGCCTTTTCGACTACCCTGCTGCACAGCCTCTTGCTGATTCTCTTGAATATTTTCAAGCATACGTTTAGCAACCGGTAGCAGCGTTTCCGCAATACTTGCATAGGAATCTGCCACATCGGCTCCGTCTTCTAACCCATCCGTTTTATCCAGATTTTTTACAAAGGCGCGCATAAGCGTATTGGCAGGATCTTCTACACCTTTTCTTGAAGCGGACGGAAAAGAAGCTAAAAATTCATCCAAGGTATTGAAGGCAGCCGCCATCTTGATAAACTTTCGATAACGATCAAATCGTATTTCTTTCAATAAGGAGTCCCCTCGATTACCAATGCGTGACATCATCATTGGATAAACGCCACGCACAAAACTGGAGGTATAAATAGTACCATCAGAGGAAACTGCCAGGTAATACAACTCGGCAGCACTAAGCGGCTGTAAAATTTTAAAACGAACTTGTAAGTCCTTCTCATTATGCAGCGCATTAATGACAGTCACAAAATGAGAACGTGCCTTATCCTCCAAACGACGAGCCAAGGCCTTTGACTCCATAGCAGTATCTCCTTGAATAGCTCGCTTGACATAGTCCAGCTGTGTGGCCACTAACAAACGATAATACCCAAGTGTATCTTCTTTTACTGCATCAATTTGATCCAAGGTGGTTCGCCCTTGCAAAATATTATCAACAAAGGGGAAATACTGTTGCCCACTTTTACTGAGTGCCATGCGGGCTACCAAGGCTACATATGCGTCATCTTGTATAGCACGGATCCGTTGTCCTAATCGATCACCAGCAGCAGCATAATCGTAGAGTTGTCGAGGAAATTTTCGAGCTACTACTTTGATTAAACTATCCGCTATTGATACATCCGGATTTTTCTGTAACACAGAAAATGTTTTTTCCGGCAGCAGCGTGCAATACTTGAGTAATAAATTCT
Organism: Bacteroidota bacterium; assembly: GCA_005791465.1. Lineage (GTDB taxonomy): Bacteria > Bacteroidota > Bacteroidia > Chitinophagales > Chitinophagaceae > JJ008. Next base: position 7,572 of record SXWI01000130.1, read on the forward strand.
CTCTGCAAATTTGATAACCGGGATTCTTTTCAAAGATTCCCGCAGCCATCAAATTAGTTCCAGCATCATAGGGAAGACTCACAACAAAACTGGAGATACTGAGACCTTTTTTGTCATTAGAAACACAAGCTTCATAATTAGCGATTAGGAGCGAGAGATATTGTGGATTAACTCCTTCTATACCCAATCGTCTCCAACGTTCTCTGAAAAACTTCAAAAGATTCTCCAACCCAAAAAGATAATTGACTTTAAGACGATGGTCAAAAGCAGGATCTGTTTCGATCTGGTAGGCAATTCGGCTAACCTCATGTTGAAGGGCGTGAGTAAGTGCGTTATTGAGCGGCTCACTTTCTCCAGGTGTAAATCGACTGTCCTTGACCCCGTCACTCTCCATGATCAGGCGTTGCTCCTCGCGAATCAGCTCATGATTACGCTCTCTTCGGAACTCAGGCTTATAACCGGCCGGTGGATCAAAATATGCCTCACCGGGTTGGGCAACAGCACCTGTGATTCCAAGGCCTAAAAAAAGTAACTGAATAGTTATTCTAAATAGCGTCTGCATCCGGCCACAAAGTTACTGTTCGGCCGTTAATATTAAGTTATCATTAAGTCTAGTTATCCTTTAAATACAAGACTAAGTGTTGCATGAAATAAAAGATAACTTTGTTAAAACGCCAACTGATGGAAAATAAGGCCCGTAAAGTACTCATTGCAGATGACGAGCCGGATATCCGCGAATTATTACAATACAACCTAAGTGCTGCGGGATTCGAAGTAATCCTTGCCAAAGATGGAGACGAGGCGCTGGACAAAGCAAAAAAAAATAAACCTGACCTGATTCTGTTGGATGTTATGATGCCAAAAAAATCAGGTGTGGAAGTATGTAAGATCTTACGATCACAGATTCAGTTTAGTGAAACACTCATTGTAATGCTAACAGCCCTTAATGATGATGGATCTGTAATTAAAGGTCTGGAAACGGGGGCGGATGATTACATAGGTAAACCTATTAGTCCCAAAGTACTTATAAGTCGATTGCAAGCTTTATTTAGAAGACAAAATAAACCGGAAAGTGCTACACTGTCCGCCGGTTCATTATCCATCAATACCGAACAATTTCTAGTTACAGTAGAAGGTAAATCTATTACCCTGGCCAAGAAAGAGTTTGAGTTACTTCATTTACTGGCCAACAAACCAGGACGTGTGTTTCTTAGAAACGAAATTCTTACCCAAGTATGGGGGAATGAAGTAATCGTTGGCGACCGCACTATTGACGTTCATATTCGCAAAATCAGACAGAAACTCGGAATCGACTGCATAAAAACAGTAAAAGGCGTAGGGTATAAATTTGTGCTTTAATTGGTTCTTGCGCTTACTACCTTTACTGCTACAGATTTATGTCAAACCGAGAAAGCAATATTACACCCCGTCAAATTGCATTGACGGCTGCCCTGATTCTTTCCATACCAGAAAGTCTGTTGGTTATCTGGGCCTCTGGTAAATGGGCGCTCGGCTTGTTGTCGTTTACAGCCCTTTTTCTAATCAGCTATTTTGTAATCAACTCCCTCTTAGAACGATTTATCAACCGAAAAATAAAACTGATCTATAAGTTTATTCACAAGACAAAAACCACCAAAAAGGAGGAGACCTACTATAAGTACATTCTCCCTCCTAAAACACTGGAAGAGGTTAGTAAAGATGTAGAGGACTGGGCTATTGAAAATGAAACGGAAATGGAATTGCTCCGACAAAATGAGCAATTCAGAAAAGAGTTTTTACAAAATTTATCCCACGAATTCAAGACCCCCATTTTTTCGATTCAAGGATATATTGAAACCTTGTTGGATGGAGCATTAGATGATCCGAAAGTGAATAAAAAATATTTGGAAAATGCTGGACGAAATGTAGAAAGGCTTTCCAATCTTCTTTCAGATCTTGAGCAGATTTCAAAATTAGAGCGCGGCGAACTTCCTCTCATAAAACAATCATTCATCATCCAAGATTTAGTAAGAGAAGTTTTTGAAATGACAGAATCCACCGCTGAAGGCAATACAATTCAATGCTCGATAAAAAAAGAATGTGAAACCCCGCTAGTAGTATTCGCTGACAAAGAAAAAATCAGACAGGTTTTATCAAATCTTGTAGAGAATGCACGTAAATATGGAAAGCAAAATGGTAGCATTACTGCGTCCATGTACAAAACAGATGGCAAACACATTCTAATTGAAATTACTGACGATGGGATTGGGATAGCCGAAAAAGAAATCACCAGAATTTTCGAACGATTCTATCGTACAGAAATAGGACGCGCCCGAGATATCACCGGAAGTGGCTTAGGGCTGGCCATTTGTAAACATATAATCGAAGCACACAGGGAAACTATACACGCCAGGAGTACCGAGCAAGTGGGAACTACTATCGGCTTTACACTACCTATTAGCTAGGTTGTTTATTAAATCTCCTTGAAGACGCTCGTTGTAAAAAATCTGCAATCAAGACCTGCGAACGAACTGATTGTTTGTTTTTACTTAAGGCATATTGATTATTCAGCGAATCATTCAACAATCTTGCCTTCACATTGTCGGCAAGCTGAATTTCAAGAATACTAAGCATTTCTTTACGAATAGTCGAGTCAATTATCTCCACGGCTGCTTCAACCCGATAGTCGAGATTTCTGACCATCCAATCGGCAGAGGAAATAAATACCCGCTCTTTGCATTTATTATAAAAAACCAATACACGTGCATGCTCCAAATACTCATCCACAATACTAATAGCGTGTGGTGGTAGTATCTTTTTTGAAAGTGGAAATTGCGCGCAATAAATTCCTCTGACAATCAGATGAAGCTCCACCCCACTGGATGCAGCCTTATTTAATAATTTGATCAGGGCGGGGTCGCTAAGTGAATTCAGCTTGATAATGATCTTTGCTTTTTTTCCGGCGCGTGCAGCTTTAATTTCCTGCTCAATCATGCGAGCAATACCCGATCGCATAGATACAGGCGAAACTAATAAAGTTTTACACTTCCTAAGCGGCATCATTCCGCGTTGCCACTTTTCTAGATATTCGAAAACACGCATGGCATCCCGCATGATGGCAGGTGAGGATGTTAATAAACAATGGTCCGCATAAACACGAGCAGAAGATTCATTCAAATTTCCCGTGCTCACAAAACCATAGTACTGCAGTTTTTGTTTCTCCCTACGCGTAATAACACAAAGTTTAGCATGCACCTTCATATTAGGTACTCCTAAAAGAACCCGAATCCCCTCCTCTTCCAGTACTGATTTCCACTCGAGATTTGCTTCCTCATCAAATCGTGCTTTTAACTCAAGCATTACCACAACTGATTTGCCATTCCTTGCAGCATTAATCAAGGCGTGAATAATACGTGAAGAGGAAGCAAGTCGATATGCAGTTATTTGTATTCGCTCTACCGTGGCATCCATGGCCGCTTCACGCAACATATCAATCAAGGAGTCAAAAGAATGATAGGGAAAATGCAACATGACATCCTTTTGTAATACAACATCTGTTACACGAAGTTTCTGCCGTAATAATGGATGTGTAAATGCTGGTTTGCGAACCTGTGTGGATGGCAGCACTTTTGGAAAATCCATGAAATGCCGGAAGTTATGTATGCGACCTCCGGGTATGATGGCACTCTTTTTAGTAAGCCCCAACCGACCAATCAGATATTGCAAAAGTCCATTATCCATTTCCTTATCATAGACAAAACGAACCGGTTTACCTTTTCTTCTATTCTTAATCCCTTTGGCCATTTTTTCTACAAAACTCATTGACAAGTCATGGTCCATATCCAACTCCGCATCTTTAGTAACCTTGAATAGCCAGGCTTCAAAAAGATCAAAGTCGAAATAGGGGAAAATACGGGGAAGGTTGAAACGAATTATATCCTCAAGAAGTATAATGTGCTTTTCACTACCCAAAGAAGGTAACTGAACAAATCGGCCAATTGATTTTACAGGAACCTCAATTAACGCATATTGATCTTGATAGGCCGTATTTTTTTTGCGCATGACAACACCCAGGTAAATGCTCTTATCCCGAATATAGGGCAGCTCCGGTAACGCTTCAATCATTAGCGGGATTACGTAATTACGAACCTGTGTTTCAAAAAACTCACGCACAAACAGTTGCTGCGGCTTGGTAAGCTGCCTTTCATTTTTCAGAAATACGCGATGTTGCTTAAGCTCTTGTAAAATATTCTTCCATATTCGCTCAAATTCGTTTTGCTGACGCAATACTATCATCTGGATCTCATCCAGAATTTGTTGAGCATTAACATCTATGTCAATGTTAAGTTTTTTACGTCTTGCGCTATAGTCCGACATCCTTTTGAGGGTAGCCACGCGAACTCTAAAAAACTCATCTAGATTATTTGAAAAAATTCCCAGAAATCGAATACGTTGTTGAAGCGGTACGGTAGGATCATTCGCTTCTTGCAAAACACGGCCATTAAATGACAGCCAGCTGATATCACGGGGAATTAACATGCAAAGAAGGTATTTAACAAAACTAACTGATCAAGAAGGAAGGTTGGAAAAAGTAGAACGAATTAATAATAGTTTCACATTAATGCAATAAGCTGATTATCATTTGGCTACAGCTTTCTTGGCTATTGCCTCTTCATAGAGCGTGTGAATGAGGCCATCAGCAAGCCCAATTTTAGGTACAAACATATTCTCGGCATCAGCCCATCGCATGGCATTGATATAAATCTGAAGTGCTGGTACAATCACATCGGCCCGATCCTCACGCATACGAAATCGTTGCATACGTTCAGAAATGCTTAGTTCACTCAACTCCTTATAATACTGCTTGAGAAGTTCGAGATCGATGGGCTTCCCCTCTTTTCGCTTGGATAAATTAAAAATCTTATTAATGTTTCCACCAGAACCGATAGCCGTAACATGATGATGCCCTTTAATTTTCTGACGTATATAGGTTTTCATTTCTTCCCAATTATCCGCAGAAACCTGGTCCTTTAATAAACGAATAGTACCAATATTGAAAGATTTTTTAAATACCAGCTTCCCATCACTAAAAAATGTCAACTCGGTGCTGCCCCCGCCCACATCAATGTAGAGATAGGATTCTGCAGCATCCATATAATCGGCAATGTGATTTTCATAAATAAGTGTTGCTTCCTCCTCCCCACTGATAACCCTAACTGTAATTCCTGATTCAGTTTTAATACGCTGTAATACCTCTTGCGTATTGGCAGCATCACGCATCGCAGAGGTTGCACAAGCTTTCAAATGACGAACCCCGTATACATCAAGCAACAACTTATAGGCTTGCATAGTTTTTACAAGCTGCTCTGCTTTTTTGCCAGAGATGGAACCCCCCTCAAAAACATCAAAACCTAATCGAAGGGGCACCCTAACCAGTACTGTTTTTATAAAGTCCGGATTCTCTTCCGCCTGTTCCACTACCTCTGATATTAAGAGTCGAACCGCATTACTTCCTATATCTATTGCAGCCAGTTTCACTTCGAGGTCAAATTTACACAATGCAGTAAATAAAAAATAAAAAAAGGATTCACGGTTTCATAACATCGGCTTAATACCCTGTTAACGTTAAGAGCTTTACTTCGGAAAACAACAGTTGATGCACAAAAGAAATCCGGACGTAGTGGTGCTTAGTGACATTCACCTGGGTACTTATGGTTGTCATGCAAGAGAGTTAGTGCATTACCTCAAAAGTATATCCCCCCAATTACTGATTTTGAATGGGGATATCATTGATGGCTGGCAATTTAGCAAAAGCTACTTCCCCCCTGCCCATATGCAGGTCATTAAAGAGATTTTAAACCTGCTTAGCCAAGGAACCCGGGTTGTATATGTAACCGGAAATCACGATGAAATGTTACGCCGTTACAGTGAATTACACCTGGGAAATTTTCAGTTATCAGACAAGTTAGTAATAGAGATGAACGGGAAACGTACTTGGATTTTCCATGGTGATGTATTTGATGCGACTACAAAAGGAAGTGCAAAAATCATTGCAAAACTGGGAGGCTGGGGATACGACTGGCTCATTCTGGTTAATCGACTAATCAATTGGATTCTGACTCAATTCGGGCAGCCTAAAATGAGCTTGAGTAAGAAAGTAAAAAATGGAGTGAAAAAGGCAGTAAGCTGGATTGCAGATTTTGAACAAACTGCGGCTGAGTTGGCCATCAGCAAAGGGTATGATTATGTCATATGCGGACATATTCACCAGCCACAACAACGTATAGTATCGACAGAGGAAGGCCAGGTAACTTACTTGAATAGTGGCGATTGGATTGAAAATTTAACCGCATTAGAATACACTAATCAATCCTGGGAAATCTATCATTACAAAGAAGAGGATTATGAATTGGCCCCTGTAGTTAATATGCAAAAGCAATTACCTGAGTTGAATGTAGTAACGGACGAGATTGGACTTCACATTCACCAACTCCCCTTTTAATCCTCGACAATCATGAAAATATTTTATGCGGTTCAGGCTACTGGAAATGGCCATATCAGCAGAGCCATTACCCTATTACCTCATTTGCAAAAATGGGGCGAGGTAGACTGCTTCTTAAGTGGAAACAATAGTCACCTTGAAGCTAATTTACCTGTAAGATTCAGAAGCAAGGGGATCAGCCTCTACTACAACAATACCGGGGGGTTGGATTATTCAAAAATTGCTTTTCAGCGAAATCCGGTTGGCCTTTTTAAAGAAGTGATGGCTTTACCAGTTGAGAAATACGATTTAGTATTGAACGACTTTGATTGTTTGACTTCGCTGGCTTGTAGTTTGAAAAAAGTCCCCTCGATACATTTTGGACACCAGGCCAGTTTTCAATATCCAGAAACACCAAGGCCCGTATTCAAAAGTTGGCATGGTGAGTTATTACTAAAAAAATATGTCCAGGCTAGCTATCACATTGGATTACATTTTGAAAAATATCATACTGATGTATTCGGGGCAATTATCAAGAAAGAAATACTGGATGCAACACCAACCAATCATGGACATATCACCGTCTACCTACCAGCATTACATGACAGATTCTTACAAATCCTACTTAGAGGTATCCCCCATCAAAAATTTGAAGTTTTTAGCAAAGCGGTAAAAAATACTACTACAGAAAAAAATGTCACTTTTAAACCCATCGGACAGGAATCCTTCAATAAAAGCCTGATTAGTTGTGCTGGTATTATTTGCGGAGCAGGTTTTGAGACACCTGCAGAGGCCATGCAATTGGGCAAGAAAATACTTGCCATGCCAATCTGGGGTCAATATGAGCAATATTGCAATGCAGCAGCATTAAAAAATATGGGTATAACGGTCTTGGATCCTTACCAAGCAATGGAATCAGTTATGATTGAAGATTGGCTCAATCAGGGTAAAGCTCTCCAAAAGGATTATAGACTCTCCATCGAACAATCGTTAGGGCGCATGCAGGAAATCTGGTCTACCCCTAACAAAATGGATCTTATTTTACCGAGGAGGATTGCTTTGCAGTAAGCCGATGTAAATAAACTCTCGCGTGTTGAATATTAGTCCACTCCGCTGCCTCAGCAACATCAATTGGATCAATTTGATTAAGAATAGTACGCAATTCACTTAAAAAAAAGAGTCCTTCTTCCGAACCATTCTTCTTTTTTTCCTGCCAACATGCTTCCAATACATTGGAAACTTCTTGCACAGAGGGTGCACGTCGAATTGCTTCGGTTATGGTATTCATAAATCAGGGATGGCTTGTGTAAAAAAGTAGCCGGCCCAAAAATAATTAGTTGAACAAGCAAGCATAGAAATTCAATGTTAAGTTTTGCAAGAAGTCTAAAACTTAACATTAGCGATTACCAGGCTCGTAGGCTTTCTCCTTCAACTTTTCAAGCAGTTTTTGCTCAGCCGCCGGGAGAATTACTTCATACTTTTCTCCGGTCTTAATGAAGGTCAAAGACTTACAAGCAGCATCGTAGGTAAAGTACAACACAAATACCTCCCCATTATCCCCATAGTAGTAAATTTTGCCCTGCGTATTACAATCACGTTCAGCGATATGTGCAGGTTGATTAGCAGCCTCCGCAAGGGAAGACAAGCTAGCCTTGTCATAAACCTTTACCATTTTAAAAAATCGGGGATTACCAGGTGTGTTGTAATACATAATCACAGCACTATCACAAGTTGCTAATTCTGGTAAAAGATTGGGCGTCCCCTGAGGGGTACAATAGGTTAAAAGAAGCACTAGCATAAAGCCAAATAAAATCCGAATGCCAATCATAAGTCGAACCTTTTAGAAATAAAAAAGCGCTCTGCCTTTACAGACAGAGCGCCAAAATTAAACGATGTATTAATAAGATTTATTCTGAGGATCCCACACTGCCCAGCCTGTAGTCCAATCAGTAGCACCCATGGCACCACGGAAAGTAGTTGACGTAAAGAATGGGTTCATACCTGTAAAGCTGGCCCCAGTTAAAGCGGGAGAACCTGTAGCAGGTAAAAAGTTAGGAGTAATAGAAAAGAAAGGACTGGTCAGCTGTGCAGCTGCACTAGTTGCTAATGTCACACAACCTTCACTTTCAGCTTTTGCCTGGATTTGAGCAGCTGTACAAATATTGTTATTACTGCTGCGATAGATACTAGTTGTGGCCTGTAATAAGTTGTTACGAAACTCTGAAAGCCCATTAACATAGTAATCGTTCAACGTGCCATCAGACTCCATGGAAAACCCTGCATCCGGATGTCCAATCATAATGGAATTGCGAATTACAAACTGAGTTCTTCTTCTCCAACGCATGGAGTAGTTATGATTTGCAGCCGTTCCTGTTGCGTCATTAGGACCAACCATAGTAAAATTGCTTAATTGAGGGCGTGTGATTGGAGTTGCGTTTGTACCACTCGCATCATTATCACACTCAATTCCGTTACCGGCATCACCTGCATCCACAAAATCAGGCTTGCGCATGGAGATAGCATACTGGATTTTACCACTATATCCGAAGTCAAAATCAAAATCATCATCAGCAGTAGCAAATGCAATTAGATTTTTAGCATTAACAGTACCACCAAAAAACTCAAACGCATCATCATTTCCATAGGAAACCATTACATTCTCGATAATAGTACCAGAACCTACACCACCGCAAGTCAATCCATTGATCTCTGATCCGGGTTCAGCAGCGATTCCAGCATATTCGATACGTACAAAACGTAGAATTCCGCTCTCGTCGGTAGGAATTGTTCCACCATATTGACGGCCTACTCCACCTTCAATTACCGGAGCAGGATCTAAAGGACGGTTGGTGGGTGCTTTACCTAATAGAATGATACCACCCCAGTCACCAGGGGCGCGAGCGCCAATTGCCTTTCCACTTGTAAAGACGATTGGATTATCCTTGGTTCCAGAAGCAATGATTTTAGCACCACGCTCAATAATCAGGGCTCCCTTTTCAGTTACATCACTTTGCACAACACAACCCGCCTCAAATGTAACAGTGGCGCCATCAATTACATAGACATAACCTTTTAAAATCCATTTACCTTTTGCATAAAATTTGCTGGAGGAAATAACACCAGTGATAACATTGCTAGTAGGATCAACAGGCGGTGTAACCGTACCTCCATTTCCTTCATCAAATGTTACTTTTACACAAGCAGATGTGCTTAACAGTAATACTGCAGCAAGCACTTTTGTGAGAATCGACTTCATATACAGGGTTTTGAGTTTTAAGTTCATTTTTTTGAGATTGAAAAATCATAGGTAAAACCAAACGTAATTGTTGAACCGGGCTTGAAAGCATAGAACAACCGATCAGTTCCATCCTGGAAAGATGTTTGCTCGTTCACGTTTTCATAGAAATAGTAGTAAGGATTCAATATATCTGACCAAGTAAGTCTTAATTCACCCTTGCCAGCAAATATTTTCTTAGTTAACTGAAAATCTACCTGATCACGAGGGCGCTCATACACATCAGGGAATCCAAGATCATTTAGACCAACCAGACTCAAGCGTTGACCAATACGATTATATAATAATGAACTACTGATTCCTTTTTTGCTGTTATCATACTGCAGACCCATATTCATCAAATAAGGGGATTGTCCTTGTAAAGGACGGCTGCTGGAAACAGCCTGACCTCCTCCTGAAGTAGAGGCAAGCGTAACTGTAGAACTGATGTAAGTCAGGTTAACAAAAGTGCTTAACTGTGCATCCCCATCTTGAAGAGAAACTAAATTCTTTCTGATCTCTAACTCTGCACCAATAGTGGTAGCATCCTGCGCATTATAAAACTTATAGTTCCTTCTGTCCAGTACACTGGAGGGATTCAACCGTAATTCGATTGGGTTGGTAAATGATTTGTAAAAAGCACCCAAGGTAATTCCCTCCCCTGCTTTAGGATAAAATTCATACCGAACATCCCCATTTAATATAGAACTGCGTTTCAAATCAGGATTTCCATCCACCGCATAATTAACCTCGTAGTCAAAGAAGGAAAAAGGAGCAATTTCACGAAACTCAGGACGGGCCACTGTCTGGCTGCCGGCTAAACGAATATTATGCTTTGGCGAAGGAGAGAAAGTCAGGTTAAAAGAAGGAAGAATATCCCATTTTTCTGTGTTGACAATTACCCGCTTAGCCGTTACATCTTTAGTGGTCAAAAACTGTTGAAAATTTTCAGCACGAACGCCCCATACTAATCGCCATTCTTCGGCCAGCTTATTGTCAAACATGGCAAATGCCCCATTCAAAACGGACACGCCGAAGTATTTATCCTGATTGTTCGTAAAATCTAAAATCTTAAAGCCACGCGTGAACATATTGTTCGGTGATAATAATTGATCATAGGGAAGGTAGACTAGCTGGCTATTGAATTGAGTAATATTGGCAGGCTCATAACGGAAAATTCGGCTTCTGAAATCACGAATACGTATTAAAGTCGATCCACCTGCCTTGAAACTTTGTTTGAATTTCCCCATTTTGAAAGGGATCAAAATAGATCCATTAGCCCCATAACTGTAATCCTTCAAATCACTAAAAAACCTACGCGTATCATCGTCATTAAATTCAAAGGGCGCACTGGTTCCTTTTGGACGGAAGTAGGCATAAGTACGTAAATCAGGTTGAGTTTTCCAGTTATACCCCACATTTCCGTTCCAATTTAATTTCACTCCGCTCTTTGTCAATTGATGGCTGCCCTCTAATTGACTGGTATATAAACTACGTTGATTTAATACGGAAGAACGGAAATCAACATCCTGGATACGATCAAAGCTCACACCGGTACGCGTATAATAATTATCCTCAAAAAGTTGATTGAAAAGATTTTTAAAAGAAATCTTATGCTTCCCTTTTACATAGGTAAAGTTGGCAATCAACCCCGAGTTGATAGAATATTTATTCTGCTCATCAAATAACTGAACCAGTAAATCACCATCATCCTGGTGTAGTTTTCTTTCCACAGCAAAATTTAGCATGCTGCTACGATATTGAGCAGAAATAATTGAGCCGAATACGCCGCCTTTTTTGAATTTTTTATTAACTCCCCAAGTGAGATTATAGGTTTGAATGGGAGCTGCGGTTGTAGCCACTTCCTTGCTAACCTCATTATTGAACAATTTACTCAATTCAATTTGCTGCGCAACTCCTGTATTGCTACCACTTAAAATACGGTAAGCCTGCGGTGAAGTTGGGAATCCGGCAGGCATAGAGCGGGTACCATCATCAAAACCTAACCAATCTGTGCTGTTACGCGTATTGCTTGTAAAATCTTTTCCGGTTGATTGGTTGTTCAATCCCCAACTTACTCCTACAGTCAGTATGCTACGTGCAGGGACATCTTTTGTATTAATCTGAATAAGACCTCCTGCAAATTCTCCTGTTAGGTCAGGTGTAGCTGTTTTGTTAATGATAATATTATCTACCATTAACGAAGGAATCAGATCAAATGAAAAAGCTTTTTTATCAGGCTCAGAGCTAAGAAGCTGCGCGTTGTTAAGTAATGCGGCATTATATCGATCACTCAGCCCTCGAACAACCACAAACTTATTATCCTGGATACTGGTTCCACTCACACGTTTTAATACTTCACCAGTATTCTTGTCAGGAGTACGACGAATAAAATCAGCAGCTAAACCACTTGACAAGGAAATATTATTACGCTGAAAACTTAACAACGCACTGGTGTTCTCTTGACGGCGAGAAGAACTTGTTAAAGTAATGCTCTGAAGATTTGATTTGGAACTTTCCTGTAATACAATTTCAAGTATATTTTCTTGATTAGGAGTTGCGAATATGTCAGCTATTTGCTTCGCCTCATACCCTGTGTTGGTAACCTTGAAGGTGTATTTTTTTCCACCTTCCAGTTTAGTGTAAAATTTTCCCTCAACATCGGTAGACAAAGTAGTAGTCGTACCGCCTTCAATAGTTACATAGGCGCCAACTAAAGGTTCATTTTTAACATTTATAACCTTGCCTACAAATGGCAGCAATTGAGCTGAAACCTGGGTAGTTATCAAAAGGAGAGTAACAAAAAGTATGTTGATCCGAGCCTGCATAATTCCTTTGTTTGACGCAAAGGTGGTCGGTGCATGTTAACGGTAAGTCACCGCATTGTTAAGCAATTATTACCTCAATGTTACCAAAATGTTACGCCTTTTGGAGGTTCCGCGGACAGCTCAAAAAACAGTACTTTCACAAACTGTTTGTTTACATAAAAAAGAATCTATGTCAGGCTTCAATTCATTCCTCAAAATTTTTATTCCAAAGAATGCGGTATTCTTTGAATTATTCGAAAAAGTGGCTGAAAATCTGACTGTAATGGGTACCCAGCTCAAAGCTGTGGTGGCAGAACCCGACTTTGACAAAAGGGCAAAGCTAATTGCCGTAATTGAAGACCTAGAGCACCAAAACGATGACCTAACTCACAGCCTGTTTACAGAGCTGGGCAGAAATTTTATTACCCCTTTTGACCGAGAGGATATCCATTATTTGGCTACTTCATTGGATGATATAGCCGACTATATCTATGGTTCTGCTAAAAAAATGAATTTTTATCGTGTCAACACCAATGATATGGGGATGCAAAAATTTGCTGAACTGATTGAGCAAGGATGTCAGCAGGTTAAGATTGCCGTTACACAGCTTCGGGATATGAAAAATATCAAAGCTATTACTGAAGCAATGATAAAAATCAACAGTATAGAGAACCAGGCCGATGATGTATTTGATATGAGTATCGAGCGCTTATTTGCCATGGAGACTGACGCTAAAGAGGTGATTAAGATTCGTGAAATCTATCAAGTGATGGAACTAGCCACAGACAAATGTGAAGACGCCAGCAATGTAATCGAATCGATTGTACTCAAATACGCCTAAGCTGCACATGACTACCTTTCTAATTTCGATTATAGTATTAGCACTTGTATTTGACTACATCAATGGATTCCATGATGCTGCCAACTCAATTGCCACTGTTGTTTCAACTAAAGTACTAACCCCATTTCAGGCAGTTCTTTGGGCTGCAATTTTTAACTCAGTAGCCTACTTTATTTTTAAAGATCATGGAGTAGCTAACACAGTGGCCAAGACAGTAAATGCTGATGCGGTGAGTGGCACCAATATGATGAATGTGATTTTTGCTGGCTTAATTGCAGCAATTTCTTGGAATCTACTTACTTGGTGGTTTGGTATTCCTTCTTCCTCATCCCATACTTTAATTGGTGGATTTGCTGGAGCGGGAATTGCAGCTGCAGGATTTGATGCTGTAAATTCTTCCGTTATCATTAAAACAGCCAGCTTTATCTTTTTGGCACCGATGGTAGGTATGCTTATGGCCTTTATTATGTCCCTCTGGTTTTTAAGTTCGTTTGGGAAAGGGTGGCAGTCTAAAATATTTTCATTCCTTGTGATTGGCTATGTGATATACTTCCTACAAAGCAACTTGGTAGTGGACCCAGAAAAGCTAAGCGGAAAAACGGATTATTATAATTACTATGCACAAGTAATTTTTTACTCCAAGAATTTCAAATGGATTTTGCTGGCGTTCATCCTACTGACCATGGCTTTTTTCGCGTTATATATGAATAAGCTAAATGCACACCGTTCCAATTTATGGTTTAAAAAATTACAGCTGGTCTCTTCAGCAGCTTTCAGTATCGGACACGGTGGAAACGATGCACAGAAAGTAATGGGTATTATCACCGCTGCATTAATTGCTGGAGGGCAAATCAGTTCGTTTGAAGAGATGCCTAACTGGGTTCCCATTGCCTGTTATGCAGCCATTGGAATTGGTACCATGAGTGGTGGCTGGAAAATTGTAAAAACAATGGGTACGCGTATTACTAAAGTAACTCCCTTTGAAGGCGTAGCCGCAGAAACTGCTGGAGCCCTGACCCTCTTTCTCACAGAAGCATTTAAAATTCCAGTTAGCACCACACATACTATTACAGGAGCAATCATGGGAGTGGGCGCCACAAAACGTCTATCCGCCGTTCGCTGGGGGGTTACCATTAATTTAATTTGGGCTTGGATACTTACTATCCCAGTCAGCGCATTACTGGCCGCTTTTATTTACTGGATTCTTCGTTTCTTTTAATCTTTTCTTGCAAACAGCGCCAGAATTACAGAGTTTTGCCGGGTAATTAATCCTATGGCAAAAATTGTTGTAACAGGTGGTTGTGGATATATTGGATCACATACCATTATTGATCTGCTGGAAAACGGCTATGAAGTAATTTGTATTGATAATAATTCTCGTTCTCATGCTGCTGCATTGGATGCGGTACAAAAAATTACCGGTAAAAATGTACAGCACTATAAAATTGATCTCTGTAATTACGAGGATACCTGTGCTGTATTTGAAGAGCACACAGATATTAGCGGCGTTATTCATTTTGCAGCCTACAAGGCAGTGGGAGAATCGGTTGAACAACCCTTGCTTTATTTTGAGAATAATCTATTCTCACTAATAAATCTTTTAAAGTGTGTAGACGAGTATGGGGTTTCCCACTTTGTATTTTCTTCCTCCTGCACGGTGTATGGTAATCCAGATAAAATACCAGTAACAGAACAAACACCCATCAAAACTGCGGAATCCCCTTACGGATCTACCAAACAAATCAGCGAACAGATCATCCAGGACTATGCAAAAAATGCTACAGCAGAGCATATCCTGCTTCGTTATTTTAATCCAGCAGGCGCCCACCCTTCCGCGCTGATTGGAGAACTCCCTCTGGGTAAGCCACAGAACCTGGTTCCTGCTATTACACAAACAGCCATTGGAAAACTGGATAAATTATGGGTTCATGGTAATGATTATCCCACCCGGGATGGTTCTTGCATTCGGGACTATATCCATGTTTGTGATTTAGCTCATGCGCATACCCTAGCCCTGCGTTACCTAGAGCAGGAGCGAAATAAAGAATCCTGCGAAATATTTAATCTGGGTACAGGGAATGGCAACACAGTACTGGAAGCCATAACGGCTTTTGAAAAAGCCAGTGGAACATCGCTCAACTATGAAATTGGCCCCCGTCGTTCGGGCGATGTAATTGCCATCTATGCCAATAAGAACCGGGCGCAAGAAGTACTGGGATGGAAAACCAAATATAATCTGGAAGATATCATGGCTACAGCCTGGAAATGGGAGCAAGAATTAAAGTCCGGAAATACAGTTTTCAATTGATTGCTTAACGCTGAAATCCTACTTTTGTAACCATGCTTAAAGACATTCAATCAACCGGAAATAAAGACACACGTAGCGGATTTGGAGATGGCATTGTAGAAGCTGCCCGTAAAAATCCCAACGTGGTAGCACTTACTGCTGACCTAGCAGGCTCTTTAAAACTCAATCAGTTTATGAAAGAGTTTCCGGAGCGTTTTATTCAATGCGGAATAGCTGAAGCCAACATGATTGGTGTAGCAGCAGGACTCACTATAGGAGGAAAAATTCCCTTCACTACCACTTTTGCAAACTTTTCTACTGGTAGAGTATATGATCAGATTCGACAAAGTGTAGCATACAGCGATAAGAATGTAAAAATTTGTGCTTCACACGCGGGACTTACTTTAGGGGAGGATGGAGCAACCCATCAGATCTTAGAA
Source organism: Bacteroidota bacterium (assembly GCA_005791465.1). Taxonomy (GTDB): domain Bacteria; phylum Bacteroidota; class Bacteroidia; order Chitinophagales; family Chitinophagaceae; genus JJ008. The sequence goes on from SXWI01000130.1 coordinate 23,681, forward strand.
GATATAGGACTCATGAAAATGCTGCCTGGTATGACCGTGATAGTTCCTTGTGACTATGCGCAAACCAAAGCAGCCACAGAGGCCATTGCAGAATATAAAGGACCCGTATACTTGCGCTTTGGTCGTCCGGCTTGGCCGATTTTTACCACGGATCGTCCTTTTGAAATCGGGAAAGCTCAACAATTTTCAACGGGTAAAGATATTAGCATTTTTGCCTGTGGTCATATGGTATGGAATGCCATCCAGGCAGGTGCACAACTAGAGGAAAAAGGAATCAGCGTAGAGGTCATCAACATTCATACTATCAAACCATTGGATGAAGCAGCAGTTATTGCTTCCTTACAAAAAACACGTTGTGCAGTAACAGCCGAAGAGCACAACATCATAGGTGGCTTAGGTGATTCAATTGCACAAGTTGCTGCGAAGCATTGTCCGGTTCCCATCGAATATGTTGGTACCAAGGATACATTTGGAGAAAGTGGTACTCCTTCTCAGTTGCTAAAGAAATATGGCCTGGATGTACCGGATATCGTAGCTGCGGCAGAGCGTACCCTGAAACGTAAAGGTTAAACCTCATCGTATCTTCAAGGTCTAACGGTATAACCGGTACATGACCTCCACTTCTGACCAACAACTCTTACAGGAATTTCGTAATCCTATTATGAAAGAAGCCGCTTTTACCATGCTGGTTAAAAAATACCAGGAAAGGATTTATTGGCTCATACGCCGAATGGTCGTTTCGCATGAAGATACAAACGATGTGGTACAAAATACGTTTATCAGAGTTTGGAATGGTTTGGAAAAATTCAGAGAGGATAGTCAGTTATACACCTGGATCTATCGAATTGCCACCAATGAATGTCTGAGTTTTTTAGAGCAACAAAAAAGAAAGTCGTTGGCTTCTCTAAGCGAAAAGAATCAGGAAAGAGCCGAACAGGTAAAAGCAGATCCACATTTTGATGCACAAAAACTGGAATGGAAACTAGAATTGGCCATTCAGCAATTACCAGAAAGACAACGCATGGTTTTTATACTTCGGTATTATCAGGAAATGCCCTATGAACAAATGAGTAAACTATTGGAAACCAGTGAGGGAGCGTTAAAAGCCAGCTACCACCATGCAGCTAAAAAAATTGAACAGTATATTTTGAATCATTAAACCAAGACCTACTTAACTTGTCATAGCAATAGCACATGGAAAAAAAGGAAACGATACAGGACGAATTAAGAGAAGTTGCTCCGAGTCTACTTCATCAACAGCAATCGACCTTTCAAGTACCCACTGGTTATTTTGAACAATTCCCTCACAAGCTAATTGCGGCGGCTAATAAAGAAGAAAAAAATAGTCCGACAATTTTCTTCCGATCCCCTCGCTGGACAGTTTTCGCAGCTGCTGCTGTAACAATAAGTATTCTCTTTTTTAGCCTATACTACTTCAGAAATCCTTTAAATGAAGAAGCGAGTGCTGTTGATCAATGGGCTAAGCAGGAGATAAGCAAACTATCTGAGGAACACGTCTCAGATTACATTGACAATACAAATGCATTTTTACAAACCGATACTGCAGAAAAAATAGAAAGTAATGACTTAGCGGTATTAATTCAGGATATACCTCACGCAGAAATCAAGCGCTTATTAAACGATCTTCCAGCAACTGAAATGCCATGAAACACCTTATCACATTTATATATTTTCTAACTATAGTGCTAGTCTCTGATGCGCAACCTCCCATGAGAGAGCGAATTCCGGAAAAGATGAATCTCTTTATCCAGAAAAAAATGCGGATGACCGGTGGAGAACGCGAAGCCTTTGGACCGGTGTTTGCTCGGTATCAAAAAGAATGGCGAGAGACCATGAGAAAAAATCGGGAGGATCGACTACTAGCTCGTCAGCAGTTAATTGAATTACAAATTAAGTACCGAAAGGAATTTAGCCCTATTGTTGGAACAAAACGAGTCATTCAGATCTATGATTTGCAAGAGGATTTTATTAGAATTCTTCGTGATGTACAGGATGAACGCGTACGCGATCGTCGTGGTGGTCCCGGGAAAATGGGTCCGCCTCCTCCCCCAAGAGAATTTTAAGATTGCTGAAAGGAGAAACTTGGATTTTTGACGTCGTGGTAAAATAGAAAAGTCCATCCTTCCTGTTCGCCCTGATTCCACCACTGCTGTCGCAACTCCATGGCACGTCTGCCATCAAAATCATATTTAGCCACAAATCGATGCCGCATCTGTTGTAATTGAGGAGCTTCATCGCCACCATAAAAAATAAACTCATTATTCTCGCTGATCAAGATACTTTGGTGAAAACGGGCATGACCACCAGACATTGCACAGCTAATTAAACCGTCAATAGTGTGATCACCCTGTAAGCGTACTACCTTTTCAAACGAGGCCAGCCATTCCACTGGTGCAGCTGGATAAGAAGGTCCGATATGTTGCAGTGCATGTTGTAGCTCTGCTTCTTGCACATAATAAGTTGCATTGGGAAAAGCGGGCTCGATGAACTCTTCTTTCATTTTAATCATACCTCCACAGTGATCCTTGTGTAAATGAGATAATATAACCTTGGTCACCGACAAAGGATTGATGCCTGCGTTGCGCAGATTTATATGCAATTGGAGCATACCATCTATTTCGTATCCCAAGCCTGTATCCAATAAAATAACTTCCTTAGCAGTGCAGACTACAAAGGGCTGGATTTCGACCAATAAACTACCCGCTGGCCGATCACGAAGTTGATCATGGGAGGAATTGAAGGGAACAAACTGTTTGGTCTTATCAACAGTGAACCAGCCCTCAGCCAATGGAATAATTTTCATCCGGCAAAGGTAGGATTAGCGAAGTACCATCTGACGATCCGCATCGAGACGAACCAAAATGGCAAGCAAAACGGTAAAGGTTAACAAAGAAGTACCCCCATAACTTATAAAAGGAAGGGGTATACCAATCACAGGTGCCAATCCGATAGTCATGGCGATGTTTACAGCAATATGAAAAAAGAACACGGACAATACGCCATACGCATATACCCGGCTATACGTACTTCGCTGTCGCTCTGCAAGATTAATCATTTTCATTAGGAGGGCTAGATAAAGTCCTAATAGCAACATACTCCCCAGAAAACCAAATCCCTCACCAACAGTACAAAAAATAAAATCTGTGCGCTGTTCAGGCACAAAATCGTATCGAGTCTGCGTAGCACTAAAGATTCCTTTTCCAAAAAAACCGCCGCTTCCAATTGCGATTTTTGATTGACGGACATTATAGCTGCTTCCGCTTTCTTTCTTTTTTCTGGAAGCATCTTCAGACAAAGCCTTTTGCTGCGGATCGTAGGGATTGTCCTTGCCAAAGAGATTATAGATTCGCTCAACTTGGTGCTTTTGTAATACTTTCTCAAAAATAAAAGGCACCGCAAATCGCTGTATTCCTACCGCAATAGCCCAAATAAATAGTATACTGGTTAAGATTTGCCGACGTCTGCGGATTTGTCTTCTTGAAAAGTAAATTAATAAGATAGCAATTACTGAAAGTAGAACAGCAAGAATATTAGGCGGAATTAGAATACTGGCAATAATCAAGATGGCAAAAGCAAATCCAATCGTAGGAATAATGGAGGGTAAGCCTTCCCGATACATCATAAGAAAAAAGGAGAAATAAACCAACGCTAATCCCGTCTCACGCTGAAGAATAGCTAAGCCACCCGGAATCAATACAAACAAGGCAGCCGTAAACTGACTACCCGGACGGTTGAAATTAGTTTCAGGATGGGAAAAGTATTTTGCCAATGCCAAGGCCACAAATATTTTACAAAACTCGGCAGGTTGAAAATTAAAAGCTCCGATTCGAATGATAGATTCTGTTCCTTTAATACTTGAATGAAATGGAAACACTAGAAGCAATAAAATAATTCCAACTGCATACCAGAAATTAGCAGTTGTCGGAAAAAATTTACTATCGGTGAGTAAAATAAAAAATCCTACGACTAACGCAAACCCCCAGAAATAAAATTGCTTACTGTAATCAGTCTTAAATGCAATAAAACTTTGAAGAACAGGATCACCTTCCTGGTAAGTAGCTGCAAAGATTGCAGAGAGCCCTATCAATACTAAAGCCAAATAGATCCAAACCAAACTCCAGTCAATTCCCTTCGATATGGCAGCATTATTTCTCAAGCAGAAAAAGTTTTTAATTTTTCAATGCCGCGTTCTGGCAAGCTGGTTGCTGATAATATCTTCACCCAATTAGGTAATTCCGGTTCTGTTGGAGTTTTTCGAAACGGTGAACGTGGTCCACGGGCAGGTTCTTGCAGCGAAAAACGATCTATATACATACTATCTTTTGTTACCTGAAACCATTTGAAAGCCCGAATCGAATCCTCTTTGTATTGTAAGCGCTTAAAATAACTAGGCATTAAATTAGTAGAGGCTATTCTTGCCGAATCAATTTTACTTTTAGCCGTTAACGTATCGAGTAAATATTTCTCCATCATCATACGCGCAATCGGTGCAGCCCAGGTAGCTCCAAAACCTGCATTCTGTACAAAAACTGCTATCGCGATCTTTGGATTTTCTTTGGGCGCAAAACATACAAACATGGAGTTATCTGGCAATTTGATACGACGCCGATCTAGAATAGTATAATTTTCTGCAGTTCCTGTTTTTGCACAAACTTCTACTCCTTCAATTTGTGCACCTCGGGCCGTACCCACTTTCACCACATCACTCATACCCTCAATTACTTCGTTGAATACAATATCTGGAATGTTAGTAAGAACATCATGCTTTTGTTGAAAACGATTCAAGAGTACCTCATCATCATCTCCTTCTCCTTCAATACCCTTTACAAAATGCGGCGTATAATAATAACCTTTGTTGGCAATAACACACATCGCATTGGCCATTTGTAAGGGAGTCGTTTGCATTTTATCCTGTCCAATTCCTAGTGTAAGGTTAGTGCAGGATGTCCAACGGCCGGCATTTTCCCGATTGTAGACCACAGTATCAGGAATTCCACCGGTATTCTCGTTTGGAAGATCAACTCCCAAACGAACGCCCAACCCAAACGCATTCATATATTCTCTCCAATGTAAATAACCATCGTAGACATTTTTATAGCGGGGGTTATCGACGGTTAATCGATAGATATGTGCAAAATATGCATTACAGGAATTGGCAATTGCCAAGCGCACATTGGCCGCATGTCCGCCACCTGCGTGAGTACATTCGGGCTTACCATGTCCGCAAAGTGTATAACGACCTCCACAAGGATAACCATAAGAAGCACTCACCACTTTTTCATTCAACGCAATCAAAGCGCCCAGCGGCTTGTAAGTTGAACCCGGTTCGTAACGTCCTGCTATGGCACGGTTGAGCATCGGACCTGATACATCCAATTGCATCCGACTAAAATTTTTACTGCCATCCGGACCTGATAAATCATTAGGATCATAGTTGGGACCAGATACCATAGAGAGAATGCCCCCAGTTTTAGGATCAATGGCAACCAAGCCTCCCACTTTATTATTCATCAATGCTTCTGCTAGTTGTTGTAACTCAATATCAATATGGGTACGCAAACTTCTTCCAGCAACAGCAGCTGTATCATATTCACCTCCCTCATACGTACCCACTAATCTATTTTTATTATCCTTGATCATATACTGCACACCGCGCTGCCCCATCAGTACAGATTCATAATAAGCTTCCAAACCAGTTTTACCAATGTAATCACCTTGTCTATAAAAATTATTTGAGCGTTCTATATCGCGCTTATCGGCCTCACGGATATAGCCTAAAATATGTGCTGCAGCGTGATAAGGATAGGTACGCAATGGACGCTCCACTAAATTGAATCCGGGAAATCGCCAACTATTTTCTTCAAATCTTGCCTGGAGTTCCTTAGTAAGCATGGCTTTGAATACGGAGGGACGAACACTAGTATTCTTTAGAATAGCATCCACCATTCGTTTTCTAAACTCACTAGTTTCCATATTCATCAACCGGCAGAAATCAAGTGTGTCAATTCCTTTTGTTTCCGCCGGCGTTACCATCAAATCAAAAATGATGGTATTATTCAGAATAGCTTTGCCATTCCGGTCATAAATAATACCGCGCTCAGGATAAATAACTTTCGGATAAACCGCATTATCCATCGCCAGTTGTTCATAACGACGATCTACTATTTGTAAGTAGAATAACTGTAGCGCAATTACCACAAATGTGATAATGACGATTAAACGTATTGTATTGCTACGGGATTGATTATAGACAGCCATGGATCACGATACCGCTTGCAAAATAAGTTGGTAGCAACGGCTTTCCAAATTTGCTTCCAAATTAGCCACCCACATTGGTCCGAAAACGATTGCTGCGGGGAAACAACAGCTCAATGGGTATGATCAATAAAAGAGAAATAGCCGTGGAAGCAAGCACTTTGATCAAAAAATCGCCAAAAGACCCAAAACTCAACCATTCCAGAAATACCAGCCAGGTATGATGAGCCAGCGTGAGTAAGGTTATATAGATAATATAGGGAGCCCAAAGTAAGGATTGTGGTGAAGGCTCACGATAATTGAACTCGCTGCTTTCTCGAGGAGCCAGTACCCCAATAATAAAGGGACGAAGAAAGCAAAGCCAAAGGCATGCGGAAGCATGTAAACCGGGACTTTGTAAAAAATAGTCGATCAGCAGCCCCGTGATAAGACCTATCCAAAGCAGGAACCGTGGTGAAATCGAAAAAGGCAACCAAAACAAAAAAAGAAAATAAAGCGAAGGAGAGATAAATCGATGCAAGTGTGGCATTTTATGAAGTACAAATACTTCAATAAATAAAAAGAGGACCAGCCTGAGAAGATTTTTGATTATTTCTTTCATCGGGGCGTCCTTTTTGAGTCTTCAATTCGCTTACGCGTTTCCTGATCCAAGGTGGCTTGTTCTGCATACTGCAGATTTTCAACTACAAATACATGTTGCAGATTATTAAAACGAGCCGCCGGCTTCACTTTCAATAAATAAAAATTAGTACTCTTATCGCTGATAATTTCTGCAACCGTTCCCACCGGATAACCAGAAGGAAAATTAAAAGAGTACCGACTGGCTACCACCGGATCACCTACTTTGACTGGAACACTCTTCGGTAACCCTTTCAACAACAGTAAACCCGGATCTTTCCCATCCCACTCCAACGTACCAAAATCACCTGTTTTCTGAAGCGATACATTTACTTTCTGTCGCACATGTAGTAAGCTCATGACTTGCGCAAAGCGAGGACTGACATGTACCACAATTCCTACAGCGCTGCCATCAGAGTTCAGTACCGACATATTCTCTGTGATACCATGAAGAGAACCTCGATCCAGTTGAATATAATTTTTCTCACTGTTGGTAGAATTAAAAACTACACTGGCAGGCCTAAAATAATAGCGCCGATATTGACGGGTCGAATCAACCAATAAAGTATCTGTTACCAACTGGCGTGTAGTATCCGGCGTAACCAATTGTTGTGAAAGCAGATTTAGCAAGGAGTCATTGACACGATGCAACCGACGATTCTCCTCACCCTGTAAGAAAAAGTTTTCAAAATTTTTATACCGCTTGTTAACTTCTCCTGTTATCTCATTAGCCGTTTGCAAAAACTGAGCTTGATGAAATTGGTTGAAACTGTACAAAAACCAAAGTGATACAATCTGCAAAAACAGAAAGGTAAAAAAAGTGAGATAGCGACGAATAAATAGGATGACGTTACGCAACGTAGTTCCGTTTTAATTGCATCCTTTAACGCAT
>SXWI01000131.1 GCA_005791465.1 Bacteroidota bacterium
AGAAGCCTTGCAAAAGCATGGAGTATGGAAAGGATTAGGCCTAGCTATAAAAAGAATTAGCCGCTGTCATCCTTGGGGGAGCAGCGGCTATGATCCAGTTCCTTAATGTAGGTCCTTATAGTGCTTTTTCGAAACGCGCAGTAATGGCGCTCCAATTAATCACATTCCAGAATGCAGTTAAATAATCAGCTCTTCTGTTCTGATATTTTAAATAATAGGCATGTTCCCAAACGTCAACGCCCAATAATGGAGTTCCTTTCACTTCTGCAATATCCATAAGCGGATTATCTTGATTGGGGGTAGAACAGATTTCTAGTTTTCCTTCTTTTACTATTAACCAAGCCCAACCACTTCCAAAACGAGTCATACCGGCCGCTGCAAATTTTTCCTGGAATGATGCATAAGATCCAAATGTAGCTTGGATAGCATCTCCTAGTTTACCAGAAGGTTCACCACCTGCTTGTGGTGCTAGGCTCTCCCAAAAAAAGGTGTGATTCCAATGCCCACCTCCGTTATTACGCACGGCTGGAGAAATGCTGCCTGCTTCCTTAACTAATTGCTCGATTGATTTATTCTCATGAGGCGTACCTGCAATTGCTTTATTCAGGTTGTCAACATAAGCCTGATGATGTTTACCATGATGAATTTGCATGGTGAGTGTATCAATGTGTGGTTCCAGTGCTTCGTGGGCGTATGGAAGGGGAGCTAAAGTAAATGGCATGTTTTTCTTTTTTAGAATAACAAAATTACGACAGACTCTTCGTTAACGACGAGCTTTAAAAAAATCCTTCATTAATTGTGCCGCCTCCTCAGCACAGCAGCCTTCTGACAACTTTGTTTGAGGGTGAAGTGCCCAGTTTGTTCCTACTAATCGCTTGTATCCATTTTTTTCGTCTGCAGTGCCATATACCACACGACCTATTTTACTCCAATACAAGGCACCTGCACACATCGGGCAGGGTTCCACCGTTACATAAAGGGTGGCTTCAGGAAGGTATTTACTGCCCATGGCGTTAAAAGCAGCCGTGAGGGCAATCATTTCAGCATGGGCTGTCGGATCCTGAAGGCGTTCTGTCATATTATGTCCCCTTGCAATCACCTTACCTTCTTGCACCACAACGGCACCAACAGGAACTTCTTCCTCTTCCATTGCTTTTTTGGCTTCTTGCAGGGCCAACTTCATGAAATGTGCATCATCCATAGTGGAGGTTTTCCTAACTTGGTTCAAATTTTAGATATGGACTACGTCCCAGCGCTAACAAAGATGCGGGAATATTTTGCATCTGGCGTAACGCATTCAGTTGAATTTAGAAAACAACAGTTACGATTATTACGTGATGCAATTCTGCAACACGAACAAGCAATCAATGAGGCCCTGTATCAGGATTTACATAAGAGCCCCGAAGAAGTGTGGGTGGCGGAGACTGGTTTAGTTGTTGCTGAAATTAATCTGGCGCTCAAAAAGCTTGATCAATGGGTCCAACCCCAAACTGTCCGTACTAATCTACTCAACCTTCCTTCCTCCAGTCGTATTATGGCTGAGCCGCTCGGTGTGGTCTTGATTATTGCGCCTTGGAATTATCCTTTTCAACTTTTATTCAATCCACTGGTTGGCGCCATTGCAGCAGGTAATTGTGTGGTATTAAAGCCCAGCGAATTTGCTCCAGCTACTGCAGCAGTTATGAAAACAATTGTTAAATCAGTATTTGAGTCTTCTTATGTTTTTTTTACAGAAGGAGACGGCGCCACCGTGGTGCCTTCGTTGATGGATTCATTCCGTTTTGACCATGTATTTTATACGGGTAGTACTGCTGTAGGACGAATTATCTATCGGATGGCTGCAGATAAATTAACACCCGTCACCTTAGAACTTGGCGGAAAAAGTCCTTGTGTGGTCGAGGAGGATGCCTCGATTGAAGTAGCCGCCAAACGTATTGCCCTTGCTAAATGGAACAACGCCGGACAAATTTGTGTAGCGCCTGATTATATTTTAGTACATGCGTCAGTACGGGATCGATTTATTGCTGCGTTACAAAAAGTGATGGAACAATTTTTCTCGGCAGATCCATCGCAGTGTGATCATTATGGACGAATTATCAATAGCCGTCAGTTTGATCGGTTGATCAATTATCTTTCTATGGGGACCGTGCTGACTGGCGGCACTTATAATCGTGACACACGTTATATTGCTCCCACTTTATTGACGGATGTGAAACTAGATTCTTCATTGATGCAGGAAGAAATTTTTGGACCCTTACTTCCGATACTTTCTTATAGCTCCTTTGAGGAAGCTTGCTCTATCATAGCACGTAATCCTGATCCTCTAGCATTCTATGTCTATACAGAAAGCAAGGAAAAAGAAAAACAATGGCTACAACGTATTCCTGCTGGTGGTGCTTGTGTCAATAATTCGATATTTCATCTTTTGAATCACCGTCTTCCTTTTGGAGGTAGAGGAACCAGTGGGGTAGGTGCCTATCACGGTAAATATTCATTTGACACATTTAGTCATAAGAAAAGTGTATTAAGAACACCCACCTGGCCGGATCCTTCTCTCAAGTATCCACCATTTCGTGGAAAGTTGGGGTTATTAAAAAAATTAGTAGGATGAACAAGCGCTTTCCTTTTAAAACAGTGTTGGGAGTTGCACTTCTGGCAGGTATCTTTTATTTTTTCTGGCAAAACCGTAATAACCGTGCCATGACTATTCGTCAACAATTATTAAAAACATTTTATCCTGCCTTACTGTGGCTTACCAAGGCAGGTAATAAAAACACGCAGTTTGTTGTACACGCGGCAGTTTCTGCTCCCGTTTCTTTTTATTCACTCAACGCAGTAGGTCTAAATGGCGTGTCTTTTGATTGGTCCAGCTTACAAGGTAAAAAAGTATTGATTGTGAATACGGCCAGCGATTGTGGATATACGGCACAGTATGCTGAACTGCAAAGTTTATATACGCAGTTTGCTGATCGCTTGATAATTTTAGGATTTCCTTGTAATCAATTTAAGGAACAGGAGAAGGGAAGCGACCAGGATATTGCTTCTTTTTGTCAGGTAAATTATGGAGTGACCTTTCCGCTATTTCAAAAGTCGGATGTAAAAAAAGGGTTGAACCAACATCCCGTATATCAGTGGCTAACGGATCCCGCAAAAAATGGATGGAACACGCAAGAACCTGTTTGGAATTTCTCTAAGTATTTACTTGATGAGGAAGGAAGGCTTACACATTATATCGACCCCTCCGTATCTCCGCTTGACCCTCGTTTGATCAAGGCTATTGCTCCTTAGTTGATAGGGCAATGCTGATGATAGTTTATCAGCTCAATCGATGTTTTTTCAAACTGATAACCGGCGTAGGTTTTAGCTACCTGGTCCAGGACCGCATTAATTTCTTCTTCTGTTTTTAATGTAACCAGTTGGTTGCGGAATTCTTTGATATTGGGTAGCCCTTTGAGATAATTTGCATAATGTCTTCTCATTTCATTGATACCCACTACAGGATTTTTCCATTCGATAGAACGACGCAAGTGTTTACGACATACCGCTACTCTTTCCTCCACGCTGGGTGGGTTTAAATGTTGGCCTGTCTCAAAGAAATGTTTGATCTCACGAAAAATCCATGGATAGCCAATGGCCGCTCTTCCAATCATGATCCCGTCTACTCCATATCGATTCTTGTAGGCCAATGCTTTTTCAGGTGAGTCGATATCTCCATTTCCGAAGATGGGGATTTTGATACGGGGATTATTCTTGACTTTCCCAATCAGTGTCCAGTCGGCTTCTCCTTTGTAGAGTTGCATTCTGGTTCTTCCGTGAATAGCCAGCGCTTGTATTCCTACATCTTGCAAACGCTCCGCTACCTCTTCAATATTTTTAGTGCTATCGTCCCAGCCTAAACGAGTTTTAACAGTAACTGGTAATGAAGTAGATTTCACAACCGCATCGGTCAATCGCACCATCAAATCTAAATCGCGCAATACGCCTGCCCCTGCTCCTTTTAGCGCAACTTTTTTTACCGGGCAGCCAAAGTTTATATCAAGTAAATCAGGCTGCGTTACTTCTACAATTTTCGCTGCCAATGCCAAACTCTCTTCATCCCCTCCAAAAATTTGAATCCCAATTGGACGTTCATAATCAAAAATGTCCAGCTTCTTCCTGCTTTTGATGGCATCTCGAATCAATCCCTCCGAAGAAATAAACTCGGTATACATCAGATCAGCTCCATTATCCTTGCATACGGCACGAAAAGGTGGATCACTCACATCTTCCATGGGTGCCAGCAAGAGTGGGAAGTCGGGTAAGGAAGTGGAGCCAATTCTGACCATCGTTGGGTTTTACCTATTTTTGATTATTCCGTAATTCAGTAAGAACACACAAATTTACAACCTAAACAGCCACGGATTCATGAAGGGACTTTTTCAGTACAAAACAGCCGGTCAACAGTTTTTTTTATTACTCAGCCTCTCACTCTTTAGTTTTTTTGTGATTGGGTTGCTCGGTACCTATGCGTTAACGATTATTACAGGTATCTCATTGGAACAAGTGGGCGCATTGGATAGGCTTGATCCCAAACATCCTTGGCTTCCTTTCTTTATTCGAGGGATGCAGGCGGTTCAGTTTATTGGACTTTTTCTAATCCCCAGTTGGTTTGCAGGAAAGTATTTTACTACGCAATCGACCTCCTCCTATCTTGGATTACGTAAACCAAACTATCCGGGTTTTTGGTTGGTGGGCACATTTGCCATTTTAATTGCACTTCCCATGGTACAATGGTTGGGAGAGATCAATCGCGCCATTGAATTTCCGTCTGAACTCACCAATTGGATTCGCTCTAAGGAAGATGAGGCCAATGAAACAGTCAAAGCATTATTATCTCGTCACACGGTGAAAGATCTTTTGCTGAATTTATTTTTTATAGCAGGCTTAGCAGCAGTGGGAGAGGAGTTATTATTTCGTGGTGTAGTACAACGCATCTTTGTAAGACAGTTTGGCCAGGCCTGGCCTGCGATTATTTTTTCAGCATTTTTATTTGCGGCGCTGCATATGCAGTTTTATGGGTTCTTTCCTCGGCTAGCGCTTGGGATACTGTTAGGAGCCATCTATTGGTATAGTGGCAGCTTATGGGTAGCGATTCTTGCCCATTTTGTGTATGATGCCATTCTTATAACACTGGTTTACTTTAACCCCGCTATGTTAAATGACGAACCCGTGGTTTCCCAGGAGGCTTTGCTCTATGGTGGTTTAATCAGTGCACTGATGGTAACCATGAATTTGCATTGGATGGTAAAACATGGCAATCCTGTATCGGATG
>SXWI01000132.1 GCA_005791465.1 Bacteroidota bacterium
CCACAATACTTTTCCATCGAGAGATCAACTGCTTTCTTGATCTTATCCAGGTCGCTGGCATCAGCTTTTAAAATAAAGGTCAGTGTGATGTCTTTGAATACTTTGGGATGCAGATCAGTCTGATCTGCTTCGCTTAGCACTTGCAAGGAGTCGAAAGGAACACGCATCTTATGAAGAATTTCTACCACATCTACAGCAGAGCATCCCGCTAAACCAGCCAATAGTAGCGCTTTCGGGCTTACCCCTTTTTTTAAATTTCCGTCCATGAGAAGTGGTCCCGCTTTGTCTTGCATAGATTCAAATTCAAGATCGCCTTTCCAAGTAGTAATCGTTTTCATACCAGTTTATGCTTTTGATCGGAAATAATATTATCTAAGTTCCATTCTACCCTTTTTTCAAATGGTTGTTGACGGGCAGAACAGGAATCCTTTCCACAGATCTGACAAGAAAAGGGCATGCACCCATCACTATGTACAAACAACTCCAAGGACTCACCAAATTCCGCTCTAACTAATGAAGCCAATTGATCAATTTCTGCATGTGCCTCATGCACATTTAAATACCAGGGCAAGGTGAGATGACAATCCAGGTGTAAAATAGCCCCATACTTGATTACCCGGAGGTTATGTAAATCAATCCAGTTTTTGCTCCGATTTGCATTAAGTACACCCACCATCCGATTCAGTAACAAAAGATCTGCCTTATCCATAATACCCGCTATCGATTTCATCAAAATAGTATAGCCGGTATAAAGAATCAAAGCCCCAAATAAAAATGCAACTACACTATCCAGCCACACCAGATTTGTAAAGTACATCAGCACAAGTCCTGCTATGATCCCAAGTGTAGAAAAAGTATCTGTTTGCAAATGGCGGCCACTGGCAACCAAAGCTATCGATTGATTGCGGGTACCCACCTGAATGCAATATTGACCCGTTATAAAATTTATTATAGCGGTCAATGCAATCAACCCAATTCCAATATCAACGCTTAACAATTCCTCGGGATAAAAAAATGTTTTAACTGCCTTGTAAATAGTAAGCGCACCCGCGGTTGAAATCAAGGTACCTTCAATTGCAGCAGAGATAAATTCTGCTTTTCCATGCCCATAAGGATGATCCAGATCTGCCGGCTTGGAGGCGATGTAAAGACTATATAGCCCAATAAAACCAGCTGATACATTCACAATACTCTCCAAAGCATCAGTCAGAATGGCCACCGAGTTGGTAAGATAATAAGCCGTGATTTTAATCAGTAACAACAAAACAGAAATGATAGCCACGATCTGCTGAACCCGTAAATTCTGCTTTGATTTATGATTAGAAACAGCCAGACTCATGATGTTGTAATTATACTTTTCCCTCGAAATGAAAAGCGGGAAACAAATCGAAATAATGGCGTATAGGTTTCTTTATTGAGCAACTTAGAGTCACGCATGGCTTTATAAGTTAAAAATAGCCCAACAGGTAACAAAACAATGGTAGCCATCCACATCCCTAACCATGGTGATACTGTATTTTCTTTCGCAAACTTTTCGCCGATAGTACTAGAAAAGTAAAAAAGCATAAAGAATACAATCGCAAAAATTAGCGGAGTACCAAGCCCCCCCTTCCGTATGATAGCTCCCAAGGGCGCACCAATTAAGAAAAGAATAATACATGCTAATGAGAGTGTAATTTTTCGATGCCACTCGATCGAATGACGACGGATAACACGGTACTTATCCTCTAGCACAGAACGAAGGGACTCTGCACTCATACGGACAGAAGACGCCGTACTTTTTGCAGCGGAGCCCACATTAATAATTGCGGTATCGGGAAGTAATTCTTTATAAAATTTTATACGCTGAATTCGTTTCTTTTCAGCAGCAGGTAGTTGGTCTGTTTTCCAGGGCTTTTCCAAAACGCCAGAAAAAGGAAATAAGTAAACCATATCCGTGGACATTCTTGCTGCAACAGCACTAGTCTCTTGGCCTAAGGAATCCAACGCTTTATTGAGCTGTCGCATACTAAACATACGTTCATTATTCTTGTTGACACTATCTGCCGTTCGGTTGGTGAATCCTAAACTACCCAAATCGAATTGCTTATTATACGTTTTAAATCCAACTCGGATATACTCGCTTTTTGTTCCCTCATATGGATTCCCTCGTTCCTGATAACGCCAGCCATCCTGTAAATTAAATTCCAGAATACGTTTATCAGGCGTTACACGCATCACACCCGATTTAGCCATGATAAAATTATCCTGCAGCAAGTTCCCTTGTTCATAAATGATCACATCACGGATAATACTATCGTTTGACTCCTTACTTCCAATCTTAATTGCATAACCATTGATACGATCATAAAAAATTCCTTCTTTCAAATCAAAAGCAGGCTTTGCATATACGATATCAGCTAAAAGGGTTCTCGACTTTAAATTGGCAACCGGTATTACATAATTGGAAAAGAGAAATGCAACAAATGCAACCAGTATACTGATTAAAAATAAGGGACGCATAAACCGAAGTAGTGAGATGCCTGCTGATTTGATGGCTACCAGTTCAAAGCTCTCGCCCAAACTTCCAAACGTCATTAAAGAGGAAAGCAGGACTGCTAAAGGAAGTGCTAGCGGAACTAACACGGCACTTTGGTAAGTGATGAATTCCAGGATAACACCCGCTCCTAGCCCTTTCCCAACAAAATCGTCGATGTAGAGCCAAAAAAATTGAATGACAAGCACCAGCAACGTGATAAAAAACGTAGCCATGAAGGGACCTAAAAAGGCCTTGACCACCAACTTATCTAGTTTTTTAAACACGGTAATTGTAGTCCTGCAAAAGTAGGTTATTCCAGCAGGGAGAAAATCAATTGCCAAGACGATGGAACAGGTCTTTAACCTGATGATCCCAAAGAAGCGTTTGATCCTTGATATCCTTTTTTTCAGCAAAATCCTTGATCACAAGAATTGTCTGATTAGTAATTTCTGATTTATCAATGGCAAATTCAAAGTACTCAGAAGCAGGAGCGCCATCCCAGCGGTAACGAATAAATTTATCCTCAACCGTTTCGACGACTTCAGCTTTTTCGACATTCGAGTCCCACGCAAAATAAAAGATACCATCTCGTTCGTCTACCTTATCCGCAAACCACTCACTTAAACCAGTGGGGGTAGCCAAAAAATCATACAAAATAGAGGGGGAACAACGCACGGGAAATTCCAATGTATAGAGCTGCTTTGCCATTCGTTAAATTAATTATACCTGTTGCAATAATAGATAAAATAACACCATTCCCAAAAAAGGTGTTATTACGCCCCTTTTTTGCCTAAATCCTCTTGTTTAACACCCGAGTGGGCAGGTAATTTACTCTTAAATATCGGCCTATGCGAATGCGACAGATAAAAATTGGCACTTCCATCACTTTTAGAGATACCGCCAGTATGGAAAGATACTTGCAGGAAATCTCCAGGATTAAAAGAATTAGCGCTGAGGACGAACTCTTGTTATCGGAAAAAATAAAACAGGGTTGTGAACAGTCCTTGCATAAACTAGTTGAATCAAATCTTCGCTTTGTGATATCAGTATGTAAACAATACCAACACCAGGGGCTACCCCTTAGCGACCTGATCAATGAAGGCAACCTAGGTTTACTAAAAGCAGCTCGGCGTTTTGATGGAACAAAGGGTTTTAAATTTATCTCTTATGCAGTCTGGTGGATCCGACAAGCTGTGCTGCAAGCACTAGCCGATCATGGAAGAGTGGTACGAGTGCCACTGAGCAAAGTTGGAATTACACAACAAGTCTACAAAGCGCAGTCAGTACTGGAACAGCGGCTGGAACGGGATGCTACGGTGGAGGAGCTATCCTCATCCACAGGATTTTCAAAAGAAGAAATTAAAAGCAGTCTTGTCGTTAACGTTCGTCATTACAGGTTGGAGACGCCCATGGCTGAAGAAGAAAATCTAAATCTCGCTGATACCTTAGCGGATCCGTATACTAAAAGAGCCGACCAGCATTTGGAGGAAGTTACTTCGCTACAGATAGAAATTAAACGTTCATTTGCTACCCTGTCTCAACGACAACAATTTGTGCTAACCTCTTACTTTGGCATCAACCAGCCGGAGGGAAAAAGTTTGGAAGAAATTGGAAAAGAGCTGGGTATAAGCCGGGAACGGGTTCGTCAAATAAAAGAAAAGGCAATTGCGCGACTTCAGCATGGGCAACGAACTCAGCTTTTACGTCCATACCTGGGAGGGCATAAAGACTAGGCTTCTTATCTTTGCGCCCTTCTATGTTTAGCAGATTACAGGAAAAATTAGAATCGGCCTTCAAAAATATCAAAGGCCAGGGGCGCATCACTGAAATAAATGTTGCGACCACAGTCAAAGAAATTCGCAGAGCCCTGGTAGATGCGGATGTTAATTTTAAAATTGCTAAAGACTTTACTGACCGAGTTAAAGAAAAAGCAATTGGAGAAAAAGTAATTCAAGCCGTTTCCCCAGGACAATTGATGGTTAAAATTGTCAAAGACGAATTAACCGCGTTGATGGGAGGACAAGAAGCCACGCTGAATGCAAAAGGCAATCCAGCTGTTTTGCTTATTGCCGGTTTACAGGGAAGTGGTAAAACCACCTTTAGTGCCAAGCTAGCTAACTTTCTAAAAAACAAAAAAGGATTATCGCCTCTATTGGTCGCCGCAGACGTGTACCGCCCCGCTGCTATGGAACAACTACGCATTCTAGGGGAACAGATAGGAGTTGATGTACATATTGAAGCTGAAGAAAAAGATCCTGTCCGAATTGTGACTCAGGCAGTGGCGAGTGCAAGAAGCAAAAACAAAAATGTTGTAATCATTGACACGGCTGGCCGATTAGCCGTAGACGAGGAAATGATGAATGAAGTAGCGGCTATTCGTGCTGCTGTACAACCACAGGAAATTCTTTTTGTCGTAGACAGCATGACGGGACAGGATGCTGTCAATACGGCCAAGACCTTCAATGACCGTTTGGATTTTACAGGTGTTGTGCTCACAAAAATGGATGGTGATACCCGTGGTGGAGCTGCTCTTTCAGTTACCTACACCGTAAATAAGCCTATCAAGTTTATCAGCAGCGGTGAAAAGTTGGAGACACTGGATATTTTTTATCCGGAAAGAATGGCGCAGCGGATTTTGGGAATGGGCGATATCACTACTTTGGTTGAGAGAGCCCAGGAACAGTTTAACGAGGAGGAAACAAAAAAACTCGAAGCCAAACTCCGTAAGAATAAGTTCGATTTTGCAGATTTTAAACTGCAATTAGAACAACTCAAAAAAATGGGGAACATGAAAGAAATGCTTTCCATGATTCCGGGAATGGGAAGTAAAATGAAAGACGTAGATCTTGATGAAAATTCATTCAAGGGAATTGAAGCCATGATCAATTCAATGACTCCGGCTGAACGCGCAGACCCCGATTTACTTGATTTAAGCCGAAAAAAGAGAATAGCCAAGGGTAGCGGAAAAGACCTTCAGGAGGTCAATAATTTCCTAAAACAGTTCGCCCAAATGCGAGATATGATGAAGAATATGAACAAGTTGGGAGCTTTTGGGAAAATGATGCCCGGAATGCGCCGCTAGAGGTATCAAAAACAAGAATTTAGCCCTATATTTGCAATCCGGTTTTTACCGGGTATTTTTTAACGCTGTTAAATTTTTATTTATGTCAGCCAAAATCCGTCTTCAAAGACACGGGTCTAAGAAAAGACCTTTCTATTTCATCGTTGTTGCCGATTCCCGCTCCCCTCGTGATGGTAAGTTCATTCAAAAGTTGGGCACTTATAACCCACTTACGATTCCAGCTACTGTCCAGTTAGACCGCCAAAAAGCATTGGAATGGCTCAATAAAGGAGCTACTCCAACTGATACGGTACGTCGTATCCTCAGTTTCAAAGGGGTACTCTACCTCAAACATTTGCTTCGTGGTGTAAGCATGGGCCTATTTGATGAAGCTGCTGCAATGCAGAAATTCACAGAGTGGACCGCACAACATGAACAGCAGATCAAAAAAAGAGATGAGGATAACCAGCGCAAGCGCCGTGAAAAGCGTCAATCTGTTCTTGCTGAGGCCGCTGCAAAAAAAGTAGTTGTCGCAGCGCCTGCTGAAGAAACTGCCCCCGCTGCTGAAGAAGCTAGTGGAGAAGAAGCATAATTTTGCAATTAATCTTATTGATAATCCCGGTGTACAATTCACCGGGATTTTTTTTGCTCCGCTTTATTGATTTGCTTTGCAAGTAATGGCCGCTTATTTAAAATTGGGAAAAATTCTTAGTGCACATGGTTTAACAGGTGAACTGCTACTTGAGCACACCTTAGGTAAGGCAAGTTCCTTAAAAAAAATAGAGGTGCTTTTTATCGAGGATTACAAAAAAGCCTTGTTGCCCTATTTTGTCACATCCAGCAGAAAAAAAACTGCGGATGCTGTTTTTATCAGCTTGGAAGGCATCAATACAAGGGAAAGAGCACAACAACTAGTTTCAAGAGCCGTTTGGATTCCTGAAGAACTTTATCACCAATTAGCCAGCAAAAATGCCCCTGCTAATCTACTCGGTTATCAAATAGTTGAAAACGATAAAGAGATTGGCCTTATCACTGAGGTAATCGAACAACCACAACAATTAGTTTGCAAAGTTTTTATTCAAGAGCAGGAGGTGCTGATCCCCCTTCACGAGGACACATTGCTTTCCATAGATCATGCTGCTAAAAAAGTGATAGTGCAACTACCGGATGGGCTATTAGACATTTATTTGTCCTGAGTAATTCATGTCAGCGTCTGTTCATCATATAGCACACCTGGATCTCGATTCTTTTTTTGTTTCTGTTGAAATACTTCATAATCCCTCCTTAAAAGGAAAGCCAGTGATTGTGGGTGGTGGAGACCGGGGCGTGGTAGCCGCTTGCAGTTACGAGGCTAGGAAGTTTGGTATTCATTCGGCTATGCCCATTAAACAGGCCTTGCAACGTTGCCCTCAAGCCATTATTACCAATGCTAGTCGAAAACAATACAGCCATTATTCCCGTTGGGTAACCGAATTAATCGCTGCCAAAGTTCCCTTATTTGAGAAAGCCAGTATTGATGAATTCTATATTGACTTAACAGGAATGGATCGCTTTTTTGGAGTTACTGCTTTTGCACAATCCCTACGTAAACATATCACAGAAACAACGGGACTTCCCATTTCATGTGGAATTGCCACCGCGCGATACATTGCCAAAATGGCAACAAACGAAGCCAAGCCAAATGGTTTCTTGGTCATTCCACCCGGAAAAGAAAAAGAATTTCTATGGCCATTACCGATTGATAAAATTAACGGAGTGGGTGAACAAACAGCTGCATTACTCAAGAGCAAAGGGCTCTATCATATAGAGGATATTGCAAGAACACCCGTAGAATTAATGACTACTTACGTTGGGAAATGGGGAGAATCTCTATGGGAAAAAGCACAGGGAATTGGTAGCACAACAATCATAACAGAGTGGGAGCAAAAAAGTGTTAGTCACGAAAAAACCTTTGAAGAGGATAGCTATGATATCAATTTTCTCTTGCAACAATTACTTCAGCTGGTAGAAGAAACAGCGGCGGCAGTTCGAGCAGAAGAAAAGATGGCAGGTTGTTTAACCGTAAAAATTAAATACCAGGATTTTGAAGTAACCTCTAAACAAGGGACGCTTGACTATACAGCACTCGATGATATACTCGCTGCAAAAGCAAAACAATTATTTACTGACCTCTACCAAACTGGAAGAAAAGTTCGGTTATTAGGGGTTCGCTGTAGCCAGCTTGTCCCTATTTCCCTGCAAATGAGTTTATTTGATCAGGCTGCTGAAAAAATGCAGCTCTATCAGGCTGTTGACGAACTGAACAATCGCTTTGGCAAGCACACGCTTACTAAAGCAGGCATATTATCCCGTCAAGAAGACAAAATGGACGAGGGTAAGACTCCAAACAAGTAGTATTTTTGTTCGTCCCTTTCTAAACAAAATCAACGTTATGTCTGCTGTCTGGAAAAACTATCAAGAACAAAATCAGGAACGCTTTTTACAGGAAATGATAGACCTGTTAAAGATTCCATCAATCAGTGCAAAATCAGAGCACAAAGAAGACATGCTGCATTGCGCCGAAGCCGTCAAAAAAAGTTTGCTAGCTGCGGGTTGTGAGAAAGCCGCGGTAATGCCCACCCAGGGTTATCCGGTTGTATATGGTGAAAAAATAATCAGTAAAGATGCGCCTACTGTACTGGTATATGGACATTATGATGTGCAGCCCGCAGATCCATTAGAGCTGTGGCACAGTGGCCCATTTGAACCTGTCATCAAAGATGGAAAAGTATTTGCCCGTGGTTCTGCAGATGACAAAGGTCAATTCTATATGCATGTAAAAGCGCTTGAGTTGATGAATCAAACGCAAACACTTTGTACCAATATTAAATTTTTGATTGAAGGCGAAGAGGAAATTGGATCTCCTAATCTTGGAGATTTTGTAGCAAAAAACAAGGAACTATTAAAAGCAGATGTGATTTTAATTAGTGACTCTGCCATGTTGAGTTTTGATACCCCTTCCCTGGACACGGGTGTGCGTGGACTCAGTTACATTGAAGTAGAAGTAATTGGAGCTAACCGAGATCTACACAGTGGCACCTATGGAGGAGCTGTAGCAAACCCCATTACCCTATTGGCAAAAATGATTGCTAGCTGCCACGATGAGAATAACCACATAACCATACCCGGATTTTATGACGATGTGGTTGAAGCCAGTGCTGCTGAACGTAGCTTGATCAATAGAGCGCCATTTGATGAAAAAGCTTACAAAGAAGAATTAGGTATTAATGCATTATGGGGAGAAAAAGGTTATTCTACCTATGAACGCACCGGAATCAGACCTACACTAGAAGTCAATGGAATTTGGGGTGGATATACAGGAGAGGGGGCTAAAACAGTGCTCCCCTCTAAAGCTTTCGCAAAAATTTCTGCAAGACTTGTTCCCAACCAATCTGCCGCAACCATCACACAAAAATTAATTCAGTATTTCCAATCCATTGCGCCAGCAGGCGTTCAAGTAAAGGCTTCATTACACCATGGTGGAGAACCTTATATGACACCAATCGATAGCAAAGGATATCAAGCTGCTTCAAAAGCCATTGAAACAACTTTTGGTAAAACACCCATTCCAGTTCGTGGCGGGGGCAGCATCCCCATTTGTTCAATTCTTGAAAAAGAACTGGGTATCAAAATTGTATTTATGGGATTTGGACTGGATAACGACAATCTGCATAGTCCCAATGAGAAGTATAATATTGAAAACTATTTCAAGGGCATTGAAACAATTCCCTATTTCCACCAATATTTCGCTGCCTTAACTTGATAGTGATCAAGTTTAAGTTGTATTGAATCATTGAAGCAGATTTTCCTACGGTATAGATTCGTAGCATCATTTAAAATGCTAAAAAATACCGTATGGAAACAAAAGAACTAGAAAAAAGTACCCGTCACTGGCCTGCATTATTAGGCGATGGTTGGTTAGACCACTTTTTTAACACTCCCCTGGATGAGTACTTCAGCTTAAGTCGGATAGTAAGTGTTCCCTCCGTAAATGTGAGCGAAACCGAACGGGAGTATATCGTATCGCTAGCTACACCAGGAATGGAGCGGAAAGATTTTAAAGTTGAAAGTACCGATGACACGCTCACCATCGGTGCCGAGCGAGAAAAAGAGGAAAAAGAGGAAGCTGAACATTACAACAGAAGAGAGTATAATTACAATAGCTGGTCCAGAACTTTTAGTTTACCTGAAAATTGTAATCGGGATATGATCGATGCTGAATACAAAAATGGTGAACTGAAAATCATCGTTCCTAAAACTGAAGTTAAAAAACCCAAGAACGTGCAAAAGATCTCTGTCAATTAATGAAGGGATGGCCCCTTGAGGGTTCCCCCTGCCCAAGTGGGCAGGGGTTTTTTGTGTATGCTACAAACTAAGCAGAGGGTTATATTTGTAGTATGCACATTGATATTCTAACAGTTCTGCCCGGCTTGCTGGAAAGCCCCTTTCAACATAGCATGATGAAGCGAGCGCAAGACAAGGGACTGCTTACGATTGAAGTGCATTCGCTAAGACAATGGGCCGTGAACGAATATGGTCAGGTAGACGATTACCAATATGGCGGAGGCGCCGGTATGGTGATGATGTGTGAACCACTGGCCAACGCAATCGATGCGCTTGCTACTAAAAGAAAATACGACGAGATAATATATTTAACACCCGATGGTGAGCGCTTGACGCAATCCCGTGTCAATCAATTTTCCTTACAACAAAATCTTTTACTAATCTGTGGACACTATAAGGGAATTGACGAACGAATCAGAACAAATTATGTTACCCGTGAAATTTCCATTGGAGATTATGTGTTGAGTGGAGGTGAATTACCAGCCGCAATATTGGTAGACGCCATTGGAAGATTAATACCAGGTGTATTAAATGATGAAACCTCCGCACTAACTGATTCTTTTCAAGATAATATACTATCGCCTCCTGTATATACCCGACCAGAAGAGTTCAGAGGTTGGAAAGTGCCTGATATTTTATTAAGTGGCAATCATAAAAATATTGATGACTGGCGGTATGAAGAGGCCTTACGAAGAACAAAAGAAAGAAGGCCAGATTTATTGAACGATTAAATTAAAATTATGTCCACTCCCAGAAGAGACTTTATCCGCACCATGACACTTGGTGGTTCTGCATTAGCTACGGGCTTACCTGTTTTTGCTGCAGCACCTTCAGAGGAATCTCTGGCGCAATCCGCACAAATGCTGAAACAAGCACCCACCTTCAACATGTGTGGTTATGCCGCACCAAAATTGGAAGTAGTACGAATAGGCATCGTGGGTATTGGTATGCGTGGATCTGATGCGGTAGGACGTCTATCTTACATAGATGGAGTTGAGATTGTAGCTGTTTGCGATAAGTATCCTGAAAGACTAGCTGGTGCACAAAAAACATTGGCAGCAGTCAATCGTCCTAAAGCAAAAGAATATAGTGGTGAAGAAGGATGGAAAGCACTTTGCGAGTCCAATGACATTGATTTAGTTTATATCACAACCCCCTGGTCTTTACATACCCCTATTGCGGTGTATGCCATGAAAAATGGAAAACATGCCGCCACAGAAGTTCCTGCTGCCTTAACGCTAGAACAATGTTGGGAGTTAGTTGACACATCAGAAAAAACAAAGCGTCATTGTATGATGCTCGAGAATTGTTGCTATGATTTTTTTGAATTGCTAACGCTGAATATGAGTCGACAGGGATTATTTGGTGAAATTGTACATGCAGAAGGAGCCTATATACATGACCTTTCCACAGGATGGCTTTTTAATAAAAAAGCCTATGCAGATATGTGGCGGATCAAAGAGAACATCGGGAAGAATGGTAGCTTATATCCTACCCATGGACTCGGACCTGTTGCGCAGTGTATGAATATCAACCGAGGTGATCTCATGGAACATCTGGTTAGTATGAGCACAGGAGACTTTAGCCTGGCTCCCTTAGCGGCTGAAATGGCAGCCAAAGATTCTTTCTTTCAATCGTATGTTGGAAAATCCTATCGCGGAAATATGAACAATACTATGATCCGTACGGTGAAAGGAAAAACAATTTTGATTCAACACGATGTATCCACTCCCCGTCCCTATTCACGTATTCATATTGTAAGCGGTACAAAGGGGATGGCACAAAAATGGCCTGGTCCTGCACGAATTGCTTTTGGACATAGTTGGGTTAAAACAGAGGAAATGAAATCCTTGGAGGAAAAATACACCCTCCCCATCGTCAAACATATTGGTGCCATCGCCAAAGAAGTTGGCGGACATGGTGGCATGGATTTTATTATGGACTGGCGAATGATTGATTGTTTAAGAAATGGATTACCCTTGGATCAGGATGTTTATGATGCTGCTTCCTGGAGCAGTATTGTTCCACTCAGTGTCCTGTCAACCCAGAAAAGATCCCGTACAGTTGATATCCCGGATTTTACAAGGGGCAACTGGAAGCAAAATCAGCCGGTAAATCTTACCCTGGAGGGTGGCGCAACCACTGGTGTTCGCGCCAGCAAGCCAACGCTTAAGATGTAGGAATAAGGATTTAACTTTAGTGACTGTCTAATGCGCACATTACCCATCATCAATGATCCTGTTTATCAATTGCCAGACCATTTTACAGCGTACGAGCGGTTCTGGCTTTCCTACATAAATGACAAAAGGGATCTGCCCTTTATTCATTTATTAACTGGCATACACCTACTGGTTATTCCTGTTGCAATACTCCTTTTTACGCCCCTATTGCAAGGGATGTATTGGTGGTTAACCTATATCCCTTACTTCTATATCTCTCAGCTTTATTTTAAAGGCCGCTTTGGCCTGATGCTACATTGCATTGTACATCGTCGCCTATTTAAAAAAGAAGTAGCGTTTTTGCAACACTGGGTAATTTGGATAGTATGCCCTTTTTTTGGCCACACCCCAGAAACCTATTTTGCACATCACATGGGCATGCATCACGTAGAGAACAATATGGAGGAGGATGCAAGCAGTACTCTTCCCTATCGACGAGATTCTCTGGGAGATTTTATTAAATACGTCTCCCGCTTCCTTTTCTTGGGTTTCCGGGATACATTTCTTTATTTCTTCTTCAGAAAAAGAAAACGATTTTATATGCGATTGACCGCAGGAGAGATTGCATTTTACATAGCATGTATTTTATTATATGTCCTCAATGCAAAAGCCGCCTTATTCATATTCATCATTCCTTTTTTCTTTGCTCGCATTGTAATGATGCTCGGCAATTGGGCACAACACGCTTTTGTAGACCCATACAATCCAGAGGAGAATACAATCAATTGTATTAATACAAAATATAACCATGTATGCTGGAACGATGGATATCATGCTATCCACCACGACCGACCTGCCATGCACTACACGGATTTACCCGGAGAGTTTTTACGACTAAAAAGCCAACTGGCTGAAAAGAAAATTTTCACGTTCGAAGGGATACACTACCTACACATTTTCATTTGGCTAATGACAAAGCGCTACGACAAATTAGCTGACAAGCTGGTCAATATCGATAATATGTTCCATAGCAAAGAAGAGGCCATTGCTCTATTAAAATCACGCACACAGCCTTTTTTAAATCAAGCTTCCTGACCATTCCACAGTGCACCTCCAATACTGGGCTTGCGTGCACCTGTAACTGAATGAATCACTGTATTTTCTTGTCTCCAACGCAATACAGATAAAAAGGCCATGATCAATGCCTCTTTATAATTTATAAGATCCGCGGAAGGTACTTCTAGCGTTATTCCAAGTTTTTGCAGCGTAGCTTCAAGGCCTTTAATCAAATATGTATTGAATGCTCCTCCACCAGTTACCAAACATTTTTTTTCAGTATCCCCTTCAGAGGAAACTAGCGATTGAGCGGATTGATTGATCTGCTCAATGATATGCTGTGTGTAGGTTGCTAATAAATCAGGTATTGAGCTGCCACTGTCAATCAGCAAGGGAAAAAGTTGGTCCGTACCCATTTCATTGGCTAGTGATTTGGGATACCCCTTTTTATAATATGGATGGCTATTCAACTTAGCTAACAGCGCCGCATTTATTTGTCCGCTCGCTGCAAGATTTCCCTCGTCATCGTAGGGTTTACCCAACTGCAGGGCCAACAAATTGAGTACGCGGTTAGCAGGACAACAGTCAAATGCAATATAAGAATCGGCAGCGCGCGTAATATTGGCAATACCTCCCAAATTCAGAAAGAAATCATACCCTGGAAATAAATGGCGTTCCCCCATAGGCACCAATGGAGCCCCTTGACCACCAAAGGCAAGATCCATCGTACGTAAATCAGTCACCACCGGTAATCCCGTTGCAGCAGCCAGCGCAGCACCTTCCCCAATTTGCGTTGTTAGACCGGTTTCAGGAGAATGAAAAACTGTATGCCCATGACTTCCAATCAAACTGACTTTATAATGCAGCTTATACTCCTCTATGAATCGGTTTACTTCTTTTCCCAGGTAATGACCATAATCAATATGAAGCTTACAATAAGCACGTGCATCTAAATGGGTTGCATTTCGAAGACGATTCTCCCAATCGGCCGTGTATTTGTAGCAGGCCGAAGCCTCGATTTCATAAGACCACTGGCCTCCTTGTTCATGAAAATGAGCAAAAACAAGGTCGAGCCCATCCAACGAACTGCCACTCATGATACCCAATGCGTGATAAACCATAAAAAAAAATTAAATTCGGCGGGTAAATGTAAAGTGTTCACCCGAAATAAATCGCATGCTAGTCAATCTTTGTAAAGATCACTCCTTAGTTAGTAATTGGATCAGTGAAATCAGAGATGTTACCGTACAAGAAGATCGGATGCGATTTCGAAGAAACTTGGAACGAATCGGGGAAGTAGCCGCTTATGAAATCAGCAAAACTCTTCCTTCCATTCGTAAAGATGTGCAAACTCCATTGGGAGTTGCTTCCCACCAGGTATTGCAATCGCAACCTGTATTGGCAACCATTTTAAGGGCGGGCTTACCCTTGCATCAGGGTCTGCTGAATTATTTTGATAAAGCAGATAACGCCTTTATAAGCGCCTATCGTAAACATCATAAAGACGGAACATTTGAGATAAGTCTGGAATATGTCTCCTGCCCAGATTTAAATAATCGGGTCCTTATTATTGCTGACCCGATGTTAGCTACAGGTGCTTCCCTGGTCAAAACTATTCACGAACTGGAGGCACAGGGTAAACCCAGTGCGGTACACCTTGTAGTGGCCATTGCTTGCACTACGGGTATTGAACACGTACAAAGGCTTGCCCCTCATGCCCATATTTGGTGTGGAGATATTGATGAAGAGCTTACGGCCAAAAGCTATATTGTACCAGGCTTGGGGGATGCCGGAGACCTAGCCTTTGGAGCCAAGCTTCAACAGTAATATTGGCTCAAAAAATCGTAACTTGCCTCTCACAATTAAAGGCCCCGTTTGACCGTTTTTTTAAGACCTATGCGAAGAATTATCCTAAGTCTGACCTTAATTTTTGCTCAAGTCCTGATAATCAGGGCTCAGGATCCTAATTTTTCACAGTTTTTCGCTTCGCCCCTAACCTTGAATCCAGCGCTTACCGGGAAATTTGATGGTTCAGTCCGGGTGGCCGGTAATTACCGCAATCAATGGCCAACCATTGAAAATGCATTTGTTACAAAAACAGTATCCGTTGATTTTGGACTCCTGAGAAACCGATTGATCAGCTCCGACAATATGGGAGTGGGTCTTTTAGGGATGACTGATGTAGCCGGCGATGGAATTCTTGTTACAAATTATGCAGGAGCCTCTTTCTCTTATCACAAAGGATTGGACGAAGATGGTTTTCATCAGATTGGAGTTGGCTTTCAAGGCGCCTTTGTTAATAAAAGATTAGATGTTAGCAAAGTAGTTTTTGCCGATCAGCTAACTCCATTAGGATTCACCGGTGTGACCAGTGAAATTTTTGACAGCCGCCAATTAAGTCTTGGATATTTTGATTTGAGTGCAGGCTTGCTCTACAGTGGCACCACCAATGGCTACAATAATTTTTATCTGGGTGCTTCGATGTACCACCTCAATCGTCCAAAAGAAAGTTTTCAAGGCGGTCAGTATATTCTCAATACCCGTACAACACTTCAAGCAGGGGGACGCATTCCTGTTGGTGGATATCACTATATTCATCTTGCAGCCAATTATAGCATGCAGTCAAAAGCAACAAATACCATCGTAGGTGCTGCTTTTTCATACAGTGTAAACAGAAATGAGGATAATCCGGTGAATGTTTACTTAGGTAGCTGGTACCGAGTGAACGATGCGGTTATTCCTTATATCGGTCTTGAATTCAGTGGACTTCGATTGGGTGCAAGTTATGATGCCAATACTTCTTTGTTAAAACCAGCTTCTAATTCAAGAGGAGGTTTAGAAATCTCGTTGATCTATATCAAAAGGCCATCCGATCCCAGCCTCAAACGCCTTAATTGTCCTAAGTTCTAAGGGTTGATTTTTAAAATACAGTTTTGAAAGAGATTGTTATTGCATTTCGCTCCTGGCAGGAAGCACGCCTCTTTATTCAGCAACATAACCTGCTGCGGGGAATTCTATGGCCGGGAATTTTATACACTCTTTTATCTGTGTTAGGATTGATTCTCTTTATGATATCTTCCAATGAAGCAGTGAGTTGGATGAGTCAAACGATTGGAATTGAGCAATGGTTACAGAAAGAGAGAAGTGAATGGCTCAGTTTTTTATTTGTGATGAACGGCATGATGCTACGACTGGTTCTTCTTCTATTTTATTTTGCACTCTTTAAAAACTTAATTCTGATTGTGGGCGCTCCGGGTTTTGCTTACTTGAGTGAAAAAACGGAGGCACTGCTAGAAAACAAAGAACATCATTTCCAATGGGATGAAGTTTGGAAGGATGCGCAAAGAGGAATTCGATTAGCCATTAGAAATACAGGGCTGGAAGCACTCTATTTTGGAGGATTGATTTTACTGGCGTTGGTTCCTTTTGCAGGATGGATCACTCCATTGATAGCGTTATTGATGCAAGGATACTATTTTGGCGTTTCCATGTTGGACTATTCATTTGCACGTAATCAGTTAACTCCCGCACAAAGTGCTGTTTTTTCCAGCCACCATAAAGGGCTTGCCATTGGAAATGGTTTATTATTTTTTGCTATGCATTTATTTGTTTTATTGGCCCCCGCTTATGCAATTATTGCTGCTACTTTTAGTGTTAGACAAGTAAAAAAGGTATGAGTCAATTAATACTGATACCTGCACCTCTACATGAGGAAGGCCTTCAAGCCTTGCCTCCCTATGTATGGGAAGGGATTCTATCCTGCCAAGTTTTTATTGTGGAGAATGAACGAACTACTCGCCGCTTTTTCAAGCGCCTCTCCAAGGACATTATCATTGATAATTACGAATGGCTCAATGTGGAGGAACCTGGTACAATAGCTCGATGCAAACAACTCTTTAAAGAGGGAAAAACAATTGGTTTAGTCAGTGAAGCTGGATGTCCTGGCGTAGCCGATCCCGGACAAGCCATCGTGGCGCTGGCGCATGAAGCAAGCTATCCTGTTCGTCCCTTAGTGGGTCCAAATTCCATTCTGCTTGCCCTGATGGCTAGTGGTCTGAATGGGCAACAATTTAAGTTCAATGGCTATTTGCCCATTGAAGACAAACAAAGAGAAAAGAGTATTCAAGAGCTGGAACAGCAGTCCCGCATAGAGCAATGTACCCAGCTATTTATAGAAACACCTTATCGTAACAACCCGCTGCTCAAAGCATTACTGAAATGCCTTTCTCCGAGTACACAGCTTTGTGTTGCTGCCGATTTAACCAGCCCTACTGAGTGGGTTGCCACACGAACAGTTGTTGGTTGGAGAAAAGATCCGCCTGATCTGCACCGGCGTCTGGTCATATTTGCTTTCAAGGCAAGCTAAAAAAAGAGTTCATATTTAAATTATTAATTTAGATTTGCATCCCTTGTAAACTAAAGGATCAAAAATGAAAAGAATCAATTTCTTTCTTTTTTCCAGGTTGCTCCGTATTTGCTGACAGGACGAACCTCTCACCCCGGTCCCTGTCAGTGAATGACTCCCGACAACCCTATCTGGACTGGTGATCCAA
>SXWI01000133.1 GCA_005791465.1 Bacteroidota bacterium
AGGCTCTGTATTCTAAGTACGATTATGTATTTAAAATGAAACTCCTTGAATTTTACAAGGGTCAAGGAATCAAATTGCAATAAACTATTTATACTACCACTATGGCGATGAATAAAAAATTAAAATGGACATTGATCGGGGCAGGTGCCTTGATTACACTTTCTGTGATTGGTAAAATCATGGGCTCCGGGGACAAAGACGAAAAAGTAACCGTGGAGAAAGTTGCTCTTCGCACGATTGTAGAAACTGTTAATGCCAGTGGAAAGGTTTATCCGGAAGTGGAGGTGAAAATTTCTCCTGATATTTCTGGAGAAATTACAGAGCTTAATGTACAGGAGGGAGACTCTGTTAAAAAAGGACAGGTTTTAGCGCGTATCTATGCCGATATCTATGCACTACAACGTGACGAAGCCGCATCTCGTGTAAATCAGAGTAGCGCCACTGTAGAGAACAGCCGTGCGGCATTAGAGGCCTTGCGTGCTAACTATAATCAGACTAAAGCAACCTATGACCGTAATAAAAAATTATTTGATGATAAAGTAATCTCTCGTGCTGAGTTGGAGCAGGTAGAAACGGCATATAAGTCTGCACAGGCTAACCTCAATGCAGCAGAGCAAGGATTACGAGGTTTACAGGCGGGTGTAAAAGGAAGTGAAGTAAGCCTCAGTCGCGCTAACAAAGATTTAAGTCGTACCACACTGGTAGCTCCCATGAATGGAGTGGTTTCTTCTTTAAAAGTAAAGAAGGGCGAACGCGTTGCAGGTAATAGTTTCAACGTGGGTACTGAAATGATGACAGTGGCCGATATGTCTATATTAGAAGTGCGTGTGGATGTGGGAGAAAATGATATTGTAAAGATAAGTATTGGTGATTCTGCCGATGTGGAAGTAGATGCTTATAACAATCGTAAGTTCAAAGGGGTAGTTACTAAAATTGCAAGTAGCACTAAAGGTGCAGCAGCATTAGCAACCTCTAATGATGTGACTAACTATGAAGTACGCATTCGTTTGGATCCCGCTTCTTATACTGATTTAGCGAAACTTCCTTTCCCTTTCCGTCCCGGAATGAATGCCACTGCAGATATCCGCACCAACACCGTAGCAAATGTGCTCTCGGTTCCAATCACTGCCGTGAATACCCGTGTAAAAGGTTCTGATATGAATGTGGAGGATAAGAAATTGGAACAAGCAGAGAACAAGGGTGGAGATGATAATTCTACTACCAATGGTGCTGCCATGGCTTCCGATGAATTGGAAGAAGTGGTGTTTGTATTGCAAAAAGAGGGTACTGTAAAAAAAGTAGTGGTGCGTTCCGGCGTACAGGATATCAACTACATTGAAATACTAGCGGGGCTTAAAAAAGATGACGAGGTAGTAACCGCTCCCTATGCAGCCATCAGCAAAACACTCAAGGACGGCGCCAAGGTTAAGGTAGTCAAGAAGGAAGAGCTGTTCGAGAAGCAATAATTCAAATTCGCTACCTTGCGGCTATGCAAATAGGTGTACTGGGAAGCGGAAGCTGGGCCACGGCACTAGCCAAAATTCTAACGGATAACAAGCATCCTATCTATTGGTGGGTGCGTCAGGAATCTGTTTTAGAGCAACTAAAAAAAAGAAGACATAACCCGCAATATCTTCCTTCTGTACGGTTTGATTTATCCTTACTTCAGTTAACCACTGATGCGAAAGAGGTGGTTCGTAATGCTGATTTGATTGTATTGGCTACACCCTCGGCTTATTTACAAACCAGTTTGGAAGGACTTACTGCAGAGGATTGGAAAGGGAAGAAAGTTCTGTCTGCCATCAAGGGATTGATCCCGCAAGAAAATATTCTGGTCAATCATTATCTGCAAAATAAGTTTGGAGTTCCGCTCGACGACTATTTTACACTTCTGGGTCCTTGTCATGCGGAGGAAGTAGCCGAGGAAAAATTATCCTATCTCACCTTTTCAGGTATCGATGCAGCTGCCACGCTCAACATTGCAAATTATTTTGCAACAGATTATATCAATACCATCACTAACCAAGATATTTTGGGGGTGCAGTATGCTGCCGTACTTAAAAATATTTATGCATTGGGGGCGGGTATTGCCCATGGCTTGGATTATGGTGACAATTTTCTCAGTGTCTACATTGCCCATGCCGCAGATGAGATGGCTTCTTTTTTAAGACAATTTGGGGAGGAACATATCACCGTTGGCGTGCATCAGGGAGAAGATCCTATTACCCATCGCAAGCGTCCCAATTACGCAGCTTCTGTTTACCTGGGAGATTTATTAGTAACCTGTTATTCTCCCCATAGCCGTAATCGTCGTTTTGGTAATATGATTGGTCGCGGATACTCCGTAAAAGCGGCACAACTAGAAATGAGTATGGTGGCAGAGGGCTATGAAGCTTGTCGTTGTATTCATGCTATCAATCAGCAAGATCCTGTTTCAATTCCCATTGCAGAGATGATCTATAAAATTTGTTGGGAGGGCGTTCGTGCCGAAGAGGGATTCAAGCAGCTAGAGCAACTCATGGTCTAAGGCTTAGCGCAATGCAAGATGTAAGCGCTCAACGCATCACCGGATTTGCGCACCTAAATACTTATTCGACAAATACCGCGGCAGCAATGCCATCTGCCAGAC
>SXWI01000134.1 GCA_005791465.1 Bacteroidota bacterium
CAGCTTGGCTATAGACTTTTTTTATAGATATCCCTGAGTCAGTAAACTTTTCTGAATTTTCCATAGTCAAGGTTCTTACATTATTTTTTTGGCCTCTCGGTTGAGTGTCTGCGTAACCAACTCTCGCAATGATCCCTCTGGGTGTGCCATTTCTAGTTCAAGTATTTTTTTTGTAAAAATGGCAGCAGGATCTATTGGCTGAAGTGTGCTATATACCTGATTTATCAGCATGATCTCTTGTTCTTTGAGATTTCTAACCGCATCCCAGGCTAGTTGGCTTACATAAAGCTGTTGTGAAGTGTTGTAGGCAAATTCCTGCCGTATATTATCCAATAACAGTTGTTTCATCTCCAAGGAGCTTAATCCTGGCTGATAGAGCCTGTTAATGAGTTCTGACAAAGCAATACGCTCTGTTAATAAGACTAATCGCTCGTAGGCCTGTAACTGTAAGGGAGTCGATTCAAATTGTTTTCCTTCGACGGCGACTTCCGACTTTTGAATGTTTCGCTGAAAGGCCATTACACTAAAAATAACAGCTAGTACAGAAAGGGCAAAACTGAGTGTGACCAGGTCTATAGACATATATAATGGTTCGGAATGTCAAAAGTAGTTGATTCCGCAGCTTTATCTAATTTTGCGGTATGGAAATGACAACAGCTACGCTTCCGGTAACATTTACAACAGGAGCTATCAAAGCAATTCAGCAACTTTTACAAGAGGACGCTTCCGCCTCCAATAAGGCATTGCGGGTAGGGGTAAAGGGGGGCGGCTGCTCCGGAATGACCTATGTGCTGGAGTTTGATGTTCCTACGGAGAAGGATGTCCATTTTACTATAGAGGGTATTCCCTGTGTGATGGATCGTTCACATGAAATTTATTTATTGGGTATGGAAGTAGATTGGCAGGATGGATTGCAAAACAGGGGCTTTACATTTATTAATCCCAACGCCAGCACAACTTGTGGTTGTGGAACTAGCTTTGCTGTATAAATAATTTGTTGTTGCATAAAAAAACCGGAGTAGTTGTTTGCTCCGGTTTTTTTATGCGTTCTGTTTGGTTGATTAGGACCTTTTTTTCTTCTTTGATTTTCCTTGCAAATCCACCAAAATGGGGGCTGCTACAAATATTGAAGAGTAAACACCCGTGAGTACACCAATTAACATCGCAAATGCAAAGCCTTTGGTGACTTCTCCACCCAGTAAGAACAAGATTAAAATAGTCAAGAATACCGTCAATGAAGTCATGATAGTTCTGCTCAGGGTTTCATTGATTGCACGGTTGATGATTTCTCCCATCGGTGCTCCTGGCATTAATCTTGAGTCCTCACGTATACGGTCAAATACAATCACGGTATCGTTCATAGAGAATCCAATCACCGTTAAGACCGCAGCAATGAAGTGCTGATCAATCTCAAGAGGGAAGGGAACGATATCTTTTGCAAATGAGAATACAATTAAAGTCACGAATACGTCGTGTAACAAGGCAACAATAGTGCCCAGTGAATAACGCCAATCCCTAAATCGAATAAAGATGTATAAGAAAATTACTATAAGGGCAAATAGAGTTGCTTTTACAGCTCCGGACTTCAAATCGTCAGAAATGGTAGGTAATACCTTTTTTGTTTGAGGAAGGTATCGATCTGTTTTAAAGTCTTGGAAGCTAAGATTTGTAGGCAGGTATTTCTGTAACCCCTCATACAGACGATATTCAACGATAGAATCAGCAACCGGACCTCTGGTATCCTTAATGAGGTAGGAGGTGGTAATATCCAACTTTGAGTTATCGCCAATAGTCTTGATAATTGTGTTTTCCCCTTCAAAACTGCGATTCAAATCCTGGCGAACATTTTCAACTTCCACTTTAGTTGGGAATTGAACGGTAAAGCTGCGCCCTCCATTAAATTCAACTCCATAGTTAAATCCGTTAAAGAAGGAGCCGATTCCACCAACTAGTACAACTACAGAAATGATATAGGCTATTTTTCTATACTCAATGAACTTGTACTTGGCATGTTGGAAAATGCGGGTTGAAATTCCTGTAAAGTACTCCACATGTTTTTTCTTGTTAGTAAACATATCGCTTACCCAGCGACTCACGAGAATACCACAGAAAAGTGAAAGAAGTAAACCAAGAATTTGGGTAGTTGCAAATCCTTTTACTGGACCTAGTCCAAAGTAAAATAATATGATTGCTGTTAATAGGGTGGAAATGTGACCATCCAATACCGGAGGTAGCGATCGACTGTAACCATCTGTAATGGCTGTCAGGTAGCTCTTTCCCCGTTTTAATTCCTCTTTAATACGTTCGTAGATAACCACATTTGTATCAACAGCCATACCAATCGTAAGTACTAAACCTGCAATACCAGGTGCAGTTAGTGTTGCGCCCAATCCCGCCAGAATTCCTACGGTGAAGAGTAAGTTAAGAATCAAAGCAATGTTAGCGATCCATCCGCTGGTATTATAATAAACCAGCATAAGTGCAAAGATGACTAGGAAGGAAACAATAAAGCTCAGTGATCCGCCTTGAATGGCTTCTTCACCTAATGTGGGTCCTACTTGTTGTTCTTGTACAATTCTTGCTGGGGCTGGCAGTTTACCAATCTTCAATATATTGGCAAGATCGGCAGCTTCTTGCTGTGAATAGTTTCCAGTTATCGATGAGATTCCGTTGGGAATGGGAGTGATTACATTAGGAGCAGATTGTACCACATTGTCCAATACAATTGCAATGGGACTTCCTACGTTTTCTTCCGTCATTCTTTTCCAAATTGCAGCACCAGCTGGACGCATGGTCATCTCAATTTGTACTTTACCATATTGATCAAAGTCTTGTCTTGCATCAGAAATGGCATCACCTTCCAACTTAGCGGTGGTGCGATTATAAGTTTTGAGTGCATGTAGTGGTACTGTTGTGGCAGCAACTCCTTTACTGTCTTTGTCAGGAACGCCATAAGCCCATATTACATCGGAGGGGAAATTGCCTTTAAGTTCCTCAAGATAAGTTCTCACTAACGCTGTGTCTTTCACTGCA
>SXWI01000135.1 GCA_005791465.1 Bacteroidota bacterium
ATATAATCCATTCTTCGTGGCTTCAACTTTTGCATACACACGGCTTGGCATACTACGGGCAAACGCGATACCAATACGACCTAATGGTCCTTCAGGAAACCCTTCGTCCTTACCCATTTTTTTCCAGGTCTTTCCGCCATCCACGGTAATGTGTAAACCGCTGCCTGGTCCACCACTTTTTAATTCCCATGGCTTTCTACGAAACTGCCACATGGCAGCAATTAATTTATTGGGATTAGAAGGGTCCATTACTAAATCAGCGCATCCAGTGGTATCGTTTGCATATAAAATCTTTGACCAGGTTTCGCCACCATCTGTGGTTTTGAATACACCACGTTCAGGATGTTCTGCATATGGATTTCCTATAGCAGCTGCATAAATAGTGTTGGGGTTAGTGGGATCTATCACAACGCGATGAATACATACTGTCTTATCCAATCCCATTTTTTTCCAGGTCTTACCTGCATCCAATGATTTATAAATACCCGCGCCCAGATTCAATGAATTGCGCGGATTTCCTTCTCCTGTTCCGACCCATATTACATTGGGGTTACTCTGTTGAATAGCAACGGAGCCAATATTTTGGATAGGTTGATCATCGAAAACGGGAGTCCAGTTTTGTCCACTATTTTCAGTTTTCCAAACGCCTCCTGATGCGGCACCCAAATAAATGATATTGGGGTTTGCAACTACAGCATCTACTGCTGTGATGCGGCCACTCATCCCAGCAGGACCTATGTTGCGGGGTTTCCAATTTTTGAATTGATCCAAATTTACTTTTTGTGCGAATACACTAAGGGTTACACAAAAGCTAGTTAGAAAAAGAAGGAATTGTTTCACGTTGTAGATTTTAAGGAAATGAAAATTATAAAAGTTGGGTTAGAAATAACTAATCAGACGCAGTTTTTCTTGTCTTCCTGCTATATATCTGAAATTTTGTCCATCAAAATAGCCGTCTTCTTCCAACATAATCCTGATTTCTTTACCCCACTCAGCTATAAAAGTGGAGCTATTCAGTTCTATTGAATATGCGGTATGCGGAAAGACGGGGTAGTCTCCACTTCCTGGAACGCCTTCTTGTTTATCCCAAAGGCCGATAGTAGGACCTGCCGCATGACCATGCAAACCCAGTGGGTGGGTATAAATACTAGGCTTTATTCCTTCTTTGATAGCTTGCTCTCTTGCTGCTTTTAAAATGTTGTTTCCGGTAATTCCAGTTTTGAATTGACTGGTGAGAATGTCTTGTAAACGGTTGCTGGTGGCAAATGCTTTTTTCAAGTATGCAGGAGCCTCTATTTCGCCTGGGCGGAGTACGTAAGCATGTTGTTGAATGTCTGTATTCAAACGTAAATAGGTAATCCCAAAATCAACATGAAGTAAATCTCCCGGAAGAATCACATCGTTTTCAGGTCGGTTCGAAAAACTACGCAAGTGTTCAAAGTTGACCGTATCACTTCGTTGCACAGACACAGAAGGGTGAAACCAAGTTGTCAAGCCCAGCGATGTCACACGTTGGCGGAACCACCAAACCAAATCATCGGTAGTAGTTACACCAGGATTTATCACGCGGTTCGAAAATCCTTCCGCAATTATTTCATGGGTAATAGCCACCAGCTTTTGATAAAGCTGCATTTCACGTGTTGTTCTGGTTTCAAGCCAACCTACAGCTAGAGGGTCAGCCGATACTACTCTATTTTTTAATTGGGCAGGTAATTTTTGAAGCAATAATTCATAGTGAGAATGATCTAGTCCGTCTGCATGTCCAAAATCCTGAGAAATATTAACCCCAATTTTCTTTGGGTCTTTCTTTTTGATTAAGTCAATCAATGCATCCCATTGGTCTGGAAATTTTGTCATATCCCAAGCTGCTGGGATAGACTTTCCCACGTTATAGCGGGCAATAGCAAACTTTTCAACTTGTTTAGAGATTGGGTTTAAATAGAAAACCAGCATCGTGGTTCTTCGAGCTGACAACCAGGTGGAAGGAAGCATCGTTCTTAAAACAGGATCTTCGTTATACTCTCTTGAAATAACAAGCCATAAATCAATATTGGTTCTTTGCATGAGTTGTGGAAGAACCGTATTGAATCGTTCCTCGAGTAGCTCATCTACTACACGGCTTTGTTCTCGCTCTGATAAAATAGGCTGTGCCTGTATTTCCTGTACCAGACAGCTAATGACAATTAAAAGCAATATTTTTTTCATAGGTTGTTAGGGATAAATTTTTATATCTTCAAGATATGACACTTCCTGTTTTGTTTGCAATTTTAGCCTTTATTCTAATCCTAATTAGGCGTCATTACAGGGACTCTGAATAAATAATCTATTTATATGGAAGTACATCATTCTTACCATAAGCCCAAGAACTGGAAGGAGTATATCACGGAGTTCGTCATGCTGTTTGCGGCCGTTACATTAGGTTTCTTTGCAGAGAATTACCGAGAGCATAAGATTATTGACCATCGGATGGAGGAAAATTATCAGGCTTTGCTACAGGACCTTAGACAAGATTCTGCTCGAATTAAAGAGCTGCAGGCCGATAATATTTTAGAGCGAAAAGGTATGATGCTTCTACTGGGAGCTCTATATCAATACCAGGATGATTTAGTGAATTGGGAGCAGGTGAAAAAAAATGTTGCTTCTATCGAAAAGCTGCCATCCTATCAGACTTTTTTTATGAACAATACCACTTTTAAGAACATGCAATCTTCTGGTATGTTGAGCTATGTGGCCAATAAGGATTTAAGAAAAGAGTTATCATTTTATTATGAAGTTTTATTTAAAAAGTTGTTAGATAACAATGCCCTCTATGATGATGATGGGAGAAAATTTTATAATGATCAATTTCCCATCATGCAGCCAACTAATAACAGAAAAATAGATAGTTTAATTGGGGGGCCAGATCAGTTACCCGAGCGATATCGCACTTCGGAGGCCAATCGTGATTTTATTCTCAATTTGCCCTTTGTAAAGACTGTTATTCAAGACCCACTCACTTTATTTAAAGTGGAATCTTTTTACCTGCGTTTTCAGGTTTATCGCCGTCTTCTATGGACTTTAGAGGAGCAGAACAAAAAACTAATTAATATCGTAAGAGAACAGCAGTGAGAACGTCCGGATTATATCTTCTCTTGCTATTTTTATTACTTGAAGCTTGTTCTACTTACAAGAAAATATCCTGGCCATCTTCCAAATCGGTATCGGGTACTTCATTTTACGAACAAGCTGCTGCCTTTCAATGGAAGCAAAGAGATTCGTTGACCCGAATGCTAGTCCTACAGGGATCTATTCCCGACTTCCTTAGAAAATTTGTAGCCATTCGCACACAATACCAAGATAGTAGTGGTAAAAATTATCGAGCTATTTATTATGTTTCACCAGATTACCTCTCAATAGGGACTAATAAAAACTGGGCACGGGTTCATATTACTCCTTTCTTAGCCCAAGAGTTAGCAGACAGTTTACAGTGTTTTTTGCCCACAAGAAAAATGGTTGATGAAATTTACAACTCGGCAGTTATCAAGCTTGCTCCTATACCACTCACACAAAATAGAGATAGTACACCTACCTTTTATCAGCATCACTTGGCCGTAGAACAGCAGCGAAAGGGTAGAGTGGGTTTAGTGGCAGGAATCCAAAAAGATATAGTTACAACGGGCCGCCTATATGCCTACCCTAAAAGGGATAGAGTAGCTATTTATGGTTGGCATCAGTTGAATGGCAAGCCTATTCAGCCATTGTACACAGGGCATGTGTATTGGTATGTCGATTATAGTCAGGGGGTACGTCTTGTTTATAAGCTAATAAAGGTAAATGGGAAGTGGGTGCATTATAGTACAGTACTAAACGATCCTATCTTGAGGAATTTACTTTGTGACGAAACGGATTGTGGAGGTGGGCGTTACCCCACGCCTCCCCTTAGTTCGCTACCTCCTGACGCAACTCGCTAAGTAAAACCGTTGCACGCTTTAACGCAACTTTTGTACGGCTTACTATAAATAAGTCAGCCATTTTCTTTTGTTGTAACGTGTTTTCAAAAAACTGATTTCCTCTTAACCGCTTATTCAACTCCGCCCCATTCATTTTAAAAATTGGCTCCTGGGAGAATGGAAGGGCAGTTAAGCTTGAATTTCTTTTATATAAGTCCATCAATTCCATTGCAAAACCCTCAACCCATTTCCTATATATTTCAAAATCTGCATACCGGTCATAGTGTTTCAATAATTTCGATAGCATTTCTTCATTTTCGATTAAATGTAATTTTCCGGAACCTTTTAAAGCTTCAACTTCGGCGGTATTGCTTGCAAAGTAGGTGGTGAGCAGGGAATTATTAGCATATACTCCAATACTGTCATCTTCAAGTTCTAATTTCCCTTGGGACCACTCAGTTAAAAGGCTATCTGCTATCGCAGCACGATACACATATTTGATATTGAACTCTAGATCACTACTGTCTCTTGCCAATTCAGCAATCATACGAGTCATCACTCGCTTGGCTTCCTTTGTTTCCCGCGCGTGTTCAACCCAGCGCTCTGCACCAATAGCCAAACTAATACCAATCACAATTACTATAATTTCAAGGAAAAAGCCTTTGACAAATTTGGGTTTATGAACTTCCATCTCTTTTTTTCTTAAAAATAACAATTAATTTGTGAGACTAAACTCCAACTATGCGATTTACTATTTTGCTTGCTGCCTTTCTTATTGTGAGCACTGCATTTGCTCAATTGAGCTACCCGGTTACCAAAAAAGTAGAGGTTACTGATAATTACTTTGGCACTACTATCGCTGATCCATATCGATGGCTTGAGGATGATAACAGTGAGGAGA
This sequence comes from Bacteroidota bacterium, assembly GCA_005791465.1. Classification (GTDB taxonomy): domain Bacteria; phylum Bacteroidota; class Bacteroidia; order Chitinophagales; family Chitinophagaceae; genus JJ008. The sequence goes on from SXWI01000135.1 coordinate 4,831, forward strand.
CAAAGAGTTGGGTGCAGCAACAGAATAATGTTACAAGCGCTTATTTTTCTGCGATTCCATATCGCGAGAAGGTAAAGGATCGGTTAGCCGTACTTTGGAACTACCCAAAGTATGGTTCTCCTCGGAAAGAGGGAGGGTATTATTATTTTTCAAAAAATGATGGATTACAAAATCAAAGTATACTCTACCGTCAGGCTGGATTAAAAGCTGACCCGGAAGTTTTTTTGAACCCAAATCAGTTTTCTGCTGATGGCACTGTTGCATTAAGCGGAACTACTTTTTCAAAAAATGCAAAATATCTGACTTATCAAATAGCACGTAGCGGTAGTGACTGGCAAGAGGCTGTTGTTATGGATCTGTCAACACAGCGGTTAATTGATGATACTATTCGATGGATAAAGTTTAGCGGTATTACCTGGAATGGTGATGAAGGTTTTTATTATAGCCGGTATCCGGTTCCTGATGCTTCTACTAAATTGTCTCGTCAAAATCAGTTTCACAAAGTTTATTATCACAAAATCGGTACCAAACAAGCTGAGGATATATTAATCTATGAGGATAATGAACATCCTTTGCGAAATGTAGGGGCTGATTTAACTGATGATGGACGATTCTTAATTATTTCTACAACAGAAGGCACCAGTGGCAACGAATTGTGGGTAAGAGATCTTGCGAAGGAACGTCCTGCATTTAAAAGATTGGTCGAAGGGTTTAAAACAGATCCTGATCTAATAGATAGCTATGGGGATTTATTACTCGTAAGAACTAATCAAGATGCTCCTAATTTTAAAGTTGTGTTGATCGATCCAAGTCAGCCTGATAAGAATAATTGGAAAATTGTTATTCCCGAACAGCAGGAGGTATTGCAAAGCGTGGGAACTGGCGGAGGATATTTGTTCTGTTCCTATTTGCGTGATGCGTCAACCCGAGTGGTACAATTTACCTACACGGGAAAAGTTGTTCGTGAAATTAATTTGCCAGGTCTTGGAACAGCCAGTGGGTTTGGTGGTAAAAAAAATGACAAGTCCTTCTTCTACACCTTTACTTCTTATACGTATCCTCCTACAATTTTTAGTTATGATGTGGAAACCGGTGTTTCAACTCTTTTTAGAAAAACTGAGACGGTTTTTAACAGCGATGGCTATGAAACAAAACAAGTGTTCTTTACTAGCAAAGACGGAACGCGTGTCCCTATGTTTATAACAGGGAAGAAGGGTTTTAGTCTCAATGGGAATAATCCAGTTTTATTATATGGATATGGTGGCTTTAATATTCCGCAAACACCTGGCTTTAGTATCTCTAATGCATTTTGGATGGAGCAAGGTGGTTTGTATGTGGTTGTTAATCTAAGAGGGGGTAGTGAATATGGAGAGGCTTGGCATAAGGCGGGTATGTTAGAAAATAAACAAAATGTTTTTGATGACTTTATTGGAGCAGCTGAATTCCTGATCCAAAATAAGTACACACGAAAAGAGCTAGTTGCTATACGAGGGGGCTCTAATGGTGGGTTGTTGGTGGGGGCATGTATGACACAGCGTCCTGATTTATTCAAAGTTGCTTTGCCTGCTGTAGGTGTAATGGATATGTTGCGTTATCACCTTTTTACAATCGGCTGGGCTTGGGCTGTTGAATACGGAAGAAGTGATAAAGCTGATCAGTTCCCTTTTTTACTCAAGTATTCACCCTTGCATACGCTAAAAGATGGTAACCAATACCCTGCAACCCTAGTTACTACTGCAGATCATGACGACCGCGTAGTGCCGGCGCATTCTTTCAAGTTTGCAGCACGTTTACAAGAGGCACACCGAGGTTCAAATCCGGTTTTAATTCGTGTTGAAACAAAAGCAGGTCATGGAGCAGGTAAGCCTACTAGCAAGCAAATTGAGGAAGCAGCCGATATTTGGAGCTTTACAATGTATAACTTAGGCCTATCATTCAAATAATTCAATTGACATGTGCAAACTGTTTTTACTGCCACTCCTAGTAGTGGCTACACTTGTTGGATCTGCTCAATGGAATCCAAATACCGCTGTCAATTTAGAGGTAGCTTCTCTTCCAGTTGCAGATATGCAGTCGTTAACCACTAGTACAGGAAAAACCTGGGTTGCATTTTATCACGCGAATAGTGGCAATTACGATATGCGTGCGCAGTTATTAGATGTGGATGGTACAAAGTTGCTAGGTCCAGATGGTGTTTTGGTTGATAATAAGCCATCGGGTACTGCCACTTTTGTTTTTAATATTTGTAAGGA
>SXWI01000136.1 GCA_005791465.1 Bacteroidota bacterium
AAGGGCCAGCGGAGTAGATGTTATTGATTTGAGTTTGGGAGAACCAGACTTTGATACACCCACGCATATCAAAGATGCCGCAGTAGTAGCCATTCAGGAAAACTGGAGTCATTATACCCCTGTACCGGGGTATCTCGAGCTCCGAGAGGCAGTATGTGCAAAGTTGTTTCGTGACAACGGGCTTAACTATAAGCCTACTCAAATTGTGGTTTCAACAGGAGCTAAACAAAGCTTGGCAAATCTTATTCTTGCGTTGGTGGATGAGGGCCAAGAAGTGGTCATTCCAACCCCTTATTGGGTTACTTATAGTGAACTGGTAAAAATCGCAAGAGGGAAGGTTGTTGAAATCAAGACTAGTGCTGACGCTGGTTTTAAAATTACGCCGAGTCAACTGGAGAATGCATTAACGAAAAACACTGCAGTTTTCCTTTTTTCGTCTCCATGCAATCCTAGTGGAGCCGTGTATAGTCGTAACGAACTTGCGGCACTGGTTTCTGTATTTGAAAAGCATCCTCAAGTGACCATTATATCCGATGAAATCTATGAGTACATCAACTATGTTGGAGAGCATTGCAGTATTGCCAGTTTCCCAACAATTAATGATAGAGTTGCAATCGTTAATGGATTGAGTAAGGGTTTTGCAATGACTGGTTGGCGACTAGGTTATATAGCTGCCAATGAGGTTATTGCCAAAGCTTGTGAAAAAGTTCAAGGCCAGTTCACCAGTGGGGCTAACTCCATAGCGCAACGTGCAGCCATTGCAGCACTGACCCAGGACCTACGACCAACCTTAAGCATGGTGGAGGAGTTTGCTGCCAGGCGTGAGCTGGTTTTAAAGTTGGTGGGGTCAATTCCTTTAATCAAATGCCCAATTCCCGAAGGAGCTTTTTATATTTTCCCAGACATGCGTGCTTATTTTGGCAAAAGCGATGGGGATACTACCATTTCTAATTCAGCAGATCTGTCTATGTATCTTTTGAATACAGCCCATGTTACATCTGTGATGGGTGATGCCTTTGGGGAGCCGAGCTGCATACGGTTTTCATTCGCAAACAGTAGAGAAAAAATTGAAGAAGGGTGGAGTCGAATTAAGCTTGCTTTATCTCGTTTGCAATAGTGCTGAGTTGTTTATCAAGTTCCAGCACTTGCATTAATAATGGTCTGCTATTATCGTTTTGCAGGATAAAGTTGCATCTACGCTTACGGTTTTCTTCGTCCAGCTGATTTGCCATTCGTTGCTTGATTGCATCGGAGCTAATGCCATCTCTTTTTATCACCCTTTCAATTCGTAATAGCTCAGGGGCAGTAATACCGATCACATAGTCTAATCCCTTATCGGCCCCACTTTCAAAAAGTAATGCGGCTTCACGAATTGCGTAGGGAGCCTTTTGTTCCTCAAACCATCTGTTTGCAGCATTGATGGTTGCTGGGTGAATTAATTGATTTAGCCAGGCAAGTTTTTCCGGCTCTGAGAAAATTAATTCAGCAATAAATGTTCTGTTCAATTTACCGTCCAAGTAAGCAGAGGGACCAAACTTTTCTTTAATTGCCTCGGATAGTTTGGGGTCCTCTGTCATTAAACGTTTTGCTACCTCATCGGCGTAAAAAACAGGAATACCCAGTGACTCAAATATGCGAGCAACTGTAGTTTTACCACTGCCTATTCCACCGGTGAGGCCAACCCGTAACATAATTACTTTTTTTCTGCGGCAGCAGGCTTATTTAAAGCCTGTGTCCAGTCCATGCTGATAGCAGACTTCTCAATCTTTAAATAACTACCTGGACTTGTTTCGATTTGTAAGGTACCGTCTTCGTTTACTTTATTAATCGAAGCGTGTATTCCTGCAATTGTCACAATTTTTTCGCCTTTGCTCAGGTTGTCAATAAATTCCTTTTGAGTCTTGGCGCGCTTTGCTTGTGGGCGTATAAAGAAAAGCCAAAAAACTAAGATCATAGCTCCAAGAAAGATAAATTGAAAGCCGCCGAATCCAGGTTGGGCTGCTTGCTGTAAAAGATAGAGGGTATTCATAATTATAGATTATTGTTTTTCTTCAGGGATTTCACCGGAGAAACTAAGTGTGTGATTTTTTGAGGGGTTGGTATTGGCAACTACGTGTACTTGTTTTACAATATATCCATTGCCACTTCCATTAAATTTTGCTTTGATAGTTCCTTCTTCACCGGGAAGCAGTGGTTTCTCTGGCTTTTCAGGTATGGTGCAACCACAGGACGCGGTAACGCCCTCAATGATCAAGGGGCGTTCACCGGTATTCTTGAAACGCCATTTAATTTCAATTTCTTTACCTGGCTTTAATTTTCCAAGCGTTTGATCGGTAGTATCCAGCCATGTTAAGCGGGTGAATAGGGAGGTATCCTCTTGCGGAATTTTCTCCGTGTTCATTCCAGCGACTGCTGCATCAGTAGTTGATTCAGTGTTGGTATTTGCGGGTAAATCTTTACAGCCTGTGTAAATAAGTAAGGACAATACCAGAAAAATAGAAATTCGATTCATAAAAAGGTTGGTGTTTACTTTTTTGACTTTTTAAAATCAATTTTATTGAGTTTTCCTTGTTCTTCCAATTCTTTTCGTACGTTATCTAGGATTCCATTTACAAAATGTCCACTTTGTGCGGTACTGTATTCCTTCGCCAAATCAATGTACTCATTGATAGTAACTTTGGGAGGAATGGTCTCAAAGTAAAGAAATTCTGTGACTCCCATTTTCATCATAATCATATCAAGCACCGCAATTCGGTCGGGGTCCCAATTTTTAAGTTTAGGGACTATGAGCGATTCAAGATGTTTGTCTTTCTCAACCGCTGTTTTTAGTAGGTCTCTTGCAAATTTTTCTTTTTCCGGATCTACTAACGTGTCAAGCGAAAGTGAGTTAGGTTTCTGTAGCAACGTGCCAATTAATTGTACTACAGACTCGCCGTCATCCTCAAAATTTCCGAATATTTCTCCAATATGTGAAATGAAAGACGGATTGGACAGTAGTAATTCATTCAAAATGAATTCCATGATCTTACGCTCTTCTTTCTTGTCTCTTTTATTGTTGGAGATATATGTCGTGTAAAAAGTGGTTTCTACTAACTGTAGATGTATCCTTCTGATCAAATCTGGCTCAGTCTTGGTCTCTGGTTTTAAGCGGTTAACTTGTTTTTTAAAATCTTCTTTTTCAAGAATTTGCCAGAGTAATTCATTGCCAGCTAATTTTGTATTAATATTTAAATCGGCCTCGGTTGGCAGGTGCTTCGATGCTTTCTTATGTGCGTAAATTTCTGTGTAGCGGAGTACCTGGGTCAGGAACCAGGTCAGATAGACAAAAAGGTCACGGGTTTGCTCTAACTGTTGATCCAGTTGTGTTTGCAGGCAAATGGGAGTAGGCGTTTCCTCAACCGTTGAGAGGGTGTAAAGAACCTGCATTACCTTAACCCGTATATTTCTTCTGCTGATCATGTTTCAAGGAACTCTTGCGTCCGCAAATATAGCGCATAATCCCTTGCCTTACAAGGTTTATCACTTACTGAAAAAATGGCAGAATCAATAATTAAAAAGTTGGTATTGAGCATTTTTGTCGTTTTGATACTGCCAAAATCTGCAGAAAAACAGCAAAAAAAATAGTGGCATACAATTTACGGTAACTTCGCCGCCCACCTTTGGGTGGGCATTGAACCTTTATAAACAAAATCAATACAAGCTATGGCCAAGAAAGTAAACGTAACTCCGCTTCACGATCGAGTGATTGTGAAAGCTGCTGCTGCCGAAGAGAAAACTGCAGGTGGTATCATCATCCCCGACACCGCAAAAGAAAAGCCACAACGTGGAACAGTGATTGCTGCAGGTCCTGGGAAAAAAGATGAACCCGTAACGGTCAAAGCTGGAGACACTGTACTCTATGGCAAATATGCAGGTACAGAAATCCAGATCGAAGGGGAAGATTACCTTATTATGCGTGAATCAGATATACTGGCAATTGTATAAATGACCAAACAACAAAAATTAAATTCAAACTAAAAGTATATGGCAAAGCAGATCTTTTTTGATATTGAAGCTAGAAACAAAATGAAGCGAGGCGTTGATACGCTCGCCAATGCAGTAAAAGTTACATTAGGCCCTAAAGGACGTAACGTAGTAATTGAAAAGAAGTTTGGTGCTCCTCAGGTTACAAAGGATGGTGTAACAGTTGCAAAAGAAATTGAGTTGGAAGATCCCATTGAGAATATGGGCGCACAAATGGTAAAGGAAGTGGCTTCTAAAACTGCTGACATCGCCGGAGATGGCACTACTACAGCTACTGTACTAGCGCAAGCTATCATCGGAGAGGGACTTAAAATGGTTGCAGCTGGTGCTAACCCTATGGATCTGAAAAGAGGAATTGATAAGGCTGTCAGTATTGTTGTTGAAAGTCTGAGAGATCAGAGTCAGACTGTTGGAAGTGATGCTAAGAAGATTCAACAGGTTGCTACCATCTCTGCTAACAATGATGAGACTGTCGGTAAGTTGATTGCAGAGGCTTTTGCAAAAGTTGGTAAAGAAGGGGTGATCACTGTAGAAGAAGCAAAGGGTACTGATACCACTGTGGATGTAGTAGAAGGTATGCAATTTGATCGCGGATACATTTCTCCTTATTTCGTTACAAACAGCGAAAAAATGGAGGCGGAATTGCAAAATCCTTACATCTTAATCTATGATAAAAAAATCAGCAGCATGAAGGATATCCTTCATATTCTTGAAAAGGTGGCACAGGGCGGTCGTCCATTATTGATTCTTGCTGAAGACTTGGAAGGTGAAGCGCTAGCAACATTGGTTGTAAATAAATTGCGCGGTACGCTTAAAGTGGCAGCTGTTAAGGCACCTGGGTTTGGCGATCGTCGTAAGGAGATGTTGCAAGACATAGCTATTCTAACCAAAGGAATCGTGGTAAGTGAAGAGCAAGGATTCAAATTAGAAAACGCAGATATTAGTTACCTGGGTCAAGCTGCTTCTGTTACAATTAACAAGGACAACACTACTATCGTAGGAGGAAAAGGTAAGAAAGAAGATATCACTGCACGAGTTAATCAAATTAAAGCCCAAATTGAAACTACTACTTCCGACTATGACAAGGAGAAATTACAAGAGCGCTTGGCTAAGTTGAGTGGTGGTGTAGCTGTATTATATGTTGGTGCAGCCACAGAGGTTGAGATGAAGGAAAAGAAAGACCGTGTGGATGATGCATTACATGCTACAAGGGCAGCTGTGGAAGAAGGAATAGTTCCTGGAGGTGGAGTTGCTTTTATCCGTGCCATCGAGAAACTCGAAGCCAAGGTGAAAGGTCAAATCGAAGACGAGCAGACTGGTATGGCTATTGTACGTCGTGCTCTGGAAGAACCAGTTCGTATTCTTACAGCCAATGCGGGAATTGACGGTTCTATCGTTGTTCAAAAAATTAAGGACGGAAAAGGGGATTTTGGTTTCAATGCACGTACGGAAACATATGAGAATATGTTCAAGGCCGGTGTAATTGATCCTACAAAAGTTAGCCGTGTAGCGTTGGAGAATGCTGCTTCAATTGCGGCGATGCTCCTGACTACTGAATGCGTGGTAGCGGACAAGCCTAAAAAAGAAGAACCCCATGCTCACCCCGCACCTGATATGGGGGGTATGGGAGGCTACTAATTCCTGCCGTAAAGCTTCAAAATCAATTTACAGTCCCGTTTCTGACCGAAACGAGACTTTTTTTTGCCAATTTCTTTACAAACGGACTGTTAAAAT
>SXWI01000137.1 GCA_005791465.1 Bacteroidota bacterium
ACGAAATATAGCTGATACTAAAACTGCCCAAGGCATAGGGGTTTAAACGAGCAAGACCAGATATACCTGTAGTATCCTTATGCAACTCACTATATTGTTTATCAAATGTTTTATCAAGACTCAGATCAATATTGAAATCCTTAAAAGGACTGATCTGTGCAGTAATAGAGAGTCGTTGATTAAAGCGTTGCTGAATCATAGCACTCACCAGTGAATCTCTTGATAATAATCCCTTTTGTCCAAAACGATTAATCCAGTTGGTATCTGGTTGGTATCCGAAAAGATAACCGAAGCCAGGCTGTGTGCTTCTCAGATTAAGTCCCATTAATTGAGTACTATCCATATAGCCAGGCAAGGTGGTACCGAAATCTTCCGCATACTGAATTGCTGTACGCTTCAAAGCGGTGGCAAAATTCAAAGCCACACCAGCAAACCCTCCAATCTCACGAGGTCCCTTTGGTAATTTGATAGTAGGTTCTTTTATTTTTTTGATTTTACGTTTTTTAATCTTGCTGATTGTGCCATCTTTTGCACGAATGGTATCATAGCGATAACGCAAGGTGGTTGGAGCAAAGGCTGATGGCGCAGCTACATCTTTCTCCTTTTGCCGCCCATCCACATAGGTGTTATCACGAGTAGTATCAGAATTAGATCTGGAACGTTGTCCAAATGCATCAGGTGCGGGAGTTCGTTGATCGGCGTTTCCACTGTTTCTTGTTGTGCGCGAGCGTACTTTATTCTTTTTGGATTCAGCCGCTATATTACGACGTGTTGTTGCAGCCGTACGCGAAGCGCCCATGCCGTTCTGTAAAGCACGAATCGTTTTGTTCTTATTATACAGATCTTCCCATTTGAGTTCCCCATTGAGCGTACGAGTTTGTGTATTAGAAAGCTTATTGCCTAATTCTCTCGCTAATAATGAAGCGGCTAGCCAATTATATTTTGAATTATATCCAGCCCGCAAAGAAGTCCAGTCCAATAATGGAATTTTATTTGTCGGCACATTGTAATTGAGTGTAAAGTCCTGCTGATAATTGATCGTTCGTCCCCCACGGAAAAAATTAGAACGAATAGAATCTTTTTTAATGTTATTATCGATTCGGCCTGGGGGCTCATCAATACGCGCGTTGTTCGTGGCAGAAAAATCCATGGCGAGGGAGCGGGTCAAATTCCATTGCATCACATAATACCTGTCAAAGGTGAAATACTTATTATAAGTCTCCGGAATTTTATAAGGCCCGCCTCCTACATTGCGAGGACGTGTAGCTCCAAATTGACGGAATACATCGGCTCGTACCGATACCTGCGAAGGAGCATAATTAAAATTAAAATCCCGAATCAAAGACAACCACTTGGAATTAGAACGAATAAACCGCTTGAAGGGTTCTACTGACTTTGAAATGGGGGCATAGGTATACCCAATTACCCCGCGCGTTCTTCGCAACTCATCTTGCTCAATTAACGGATTATGCGAAAGTGTTTGTATATAGGAATATGAAAAATCAAGATTACTAACATCCCATGGTAACACTTTCTTCCCATCAGGCCTCATCTTTTTTACGTTAGTAAGATTTACCGTTTTAATTGTAGTCACATCTTGTGCATCGTTTCGGATTGAGTCTCTTTTATCCGAGGCGGCCTCTCTAATTTTTTGCTTCAAATCGATATCAAGATCATAAGGATCATATTCGGGTGTACTGCTACGCTGACTAATACTTGCATACAAAGGAATTTGTATCCCCCACTGTTTGGGAAGTAATTTTCCCGCCTCCAGCGTAAGGGACGCATCAGCCATATATAAATCCTCTCTACTCCTTTCATTTACCCGCTGCTCCAATGTCCCGAAGCCTCGTGATCGCGCCGAACCAGATAAGGATAGTGTACCTAAATCAGCAAGCTTAATATCTGTTCTTGCCAAAGCAGCCCAGCCCCCTTTTTCATCAAGTTGTTGCAGACGAAGTTCATTAAACCACACTTCAGCACAAAGCGCTTCTTGCAATGCGTTCTCTACCCCTAATAATATTCCTCTCACTTCACCAAGATTAGGATTACCCATGATAGCGTAACTCCTACCATTCGGCAATATCTCCCTATAATAACGGGATGGCGGTATACCTGCTCTATTTCTTCGAATCTTCAGTTCCATCAGATCCTGGAGCGAGAGATCCAGATTATTTTCCAATGGCCATATACGAGCACTATCTCGTTCACCAAATTCTGTTCGCTTCAAGGGAATTTTAACTTCGTAGTAATTCCCATTGAAATCATTACCGATTCGAATCACAGCATTGATATCTCCAGGACGAATTGGCTCAGCACCAACTACAGATTCCGCATGAATAAACATCTCAAGTTTGCCATATTGCCGCATATCCATGTTCATCGTTTTGAACACGCCACGAGCTTCAAGCTGCGGTAAGCCGCAAACTTGCATACTCAGCGACTGTTCATTCATCAACAACGGCACATTATTGTTGCTCAGCTGTTGCTGACGCTCTATCCCCGGCGGGATGCGATAAACGATCGGTTGACGCTGATCGTTCTCCTCCACATTCACAGAAAGAATATTAACTGTTGTATAGTCAGGAATGGGCAAGTTGGTATAATTACCGGTAGTATCAACCTGATTACGGAATCGTCTCCATTGATTCCTGATTAATTCAAGTTTTCCAAAACGAAGTACAACTGAATCTTGAAACCCAGTCATGAACATTCGTATAAAACGAATGGATTTGAAATCTGGAATATTCCCCACTTTCTGTTGAAACTGCTCCACAGGTATTCGGAATAAATACCAACGCTCAGATCGGGTTTGTCCATTGGCCAGCGTTACCGTAGGGGTGCGGATATCGGTTATAAAATTAGTTCCGACTCCCATGTTAGGAAGAATATCCACACGATATTGAAAATACTCCTCGGACTCATTCATGGTATTATCTCGATTCAACTCTTCCGCATCAGGATATTGAGTGAAGGCTGTGACAAATTGTGTGTTATTCCCTGCAATTGGAGAATTACCATGCGGATTATTGATATTCTTATAGCGGCGGAGTATCCCTGCGTTCTCTTGATCAAATTGCTGATCGCGGTAGGGTTTAAAATTATCTCCCGATGGATCCAGCAACGCACGTTGATACACCAGAGAACTACTTCCAAAATTGGTTCGTAATAACGCCAAATAGTCATTGAATTTAAATTGCTCCTCTTCATCTGTTAAACCATCAAAACCAACATCCTGATATTGGCGATCTGCGGCTGTATTACTGAATGCGTTAGTTACCTGTAGGGGAATGGAGGGCACCTTACCCCAAACTGTTGAGCTATCTTCCCTTGCATTATTAGTAGGAGTAGCCAGACCATTTTCGTATTGACGTTTACCATCCCTCAATACATCCTCTGAAATATTACCCAGATTAAAATAAAGTTGCCCACCAAATGGGTTGGTAGAATTATTCAAATAAGGATCCTGTAACCAAAACTCAATGAACTCAATATTTCCTGTTTCAAAATCAGTTTGGTCGATATTACGCATCAACCCGCCCCAGGCATTACGAGCATTTCTCAATCGCCCATTTACATCCATTCGGTTTGGATCAGTCTCGTAATTATAAGGACCTTTATCTTTCGGATAAAAGGCCATATCGAATGTGGTTAACAACCCCTCACCAAATTGAGTGCTACGTCGCGGGAATATTTCACGTTGTAGTACTTGTCTTACTCGTGGATCTGAAAGTTCGTTTAAATCATCAATTGGATTATTGGCATTTCGTCTTTCCTGCAAAACAGGTTCGATATTATACCAGGCCAACTTTCCTCGGTTACGACCACTACGTAGATCGTTACTAAGGGAGGACTCTGGAAACAATCCATTCCCCTGCGGCACAGAAGCTAAGGTCCAACTGAGTAAAGGAAAACGTAAATCAATAGCAGCACGTGCTCCTTCAAAATCATCTACATACACTTGCCCTGTATTTTGGCGAGAGCCGTCGTAATTAGTACCATTAATTTGTTTAGCATGTCCCGGCTGCAACACGGCTGCTTCAGCATAAGTAGTTATGCTAGAGACAGCTTTGGTTGAATAAAAAGGTAGCCGGTCCAATAATTTTGTTAATCGAGGAAGATCATTCCGATAATCAAGATCCAAACCATACATGGTATTTCTAATCGGATCCTCACCATAAGATTGTTTGATAAAGAAAGGACGCTCTCCCAGTCTTACAATTGTACCTCCCAATGATAAGCGTTTACTAGCTAAATAATCCAAACGGACACCCAGAAAATTTCGTTGCTGAAATCCAAATGCCTGGTTGTTTTCGTAATTGATGTTAACCGGAACACCTGAGTTAATAATGGCCTGATTGACTACACGCAAGGTTCCTAAATCATAATTGATTTCGTAATCAACATTTTCAATCAGCTGCTGCCCACCCGCTGTAACTGTTACAGATCCCCTTGGTATATTGTAACCCAACTGATACTCACTTGTACCGCCCTGCCCTGGCATTCCTCCAGGGCTATTTGCACCTGCACCAAATCCTGCAGAGCGTGACCTACCAAATATTTTAAACCGATTCAGATTTGCATAGGTCTGTGCAATGGCCTTGATGGTATCATACAAAGGGTAATACAAATATTTATTTCTCGTGGCTTGATCTCTGTACAGATAATCCAGATCGTGTCCAAAAGGTTCAAGCACAGGAAAAATAATTCGGCTTTGTGAAGAGATGACTGTGAATCCTTCAATAAAGTCAAAAATTCCGTCGGGTTGCGGATCATTCTGATTATTCAGCCGATCCAAATTTACCTGAGAGATGATGGGCATACCCTTGAGGGGATCTACCACATCTGTGGGCGGTAAATATCGCTTCTCCCCCAAACTTGGTTCCTCATACAATAGATCCAACATAAAATCCTGTCGCTCCAATTGACCAAATCCCACGGAGTAAACATTCTTCATCATCAAATCCCATATAGGCAGTTGCGTACGTTGAGATGTAGCTTTCAATAATTTCAAGAAAAGCACACGTTGCGCATTCCCCGTAGTATCAGGAGGTACATCTTGTGAAAATTCACCCACCTGATACACTCTGCCGTTATAGGTATATTGGAAGGCTACACCCAGCACTTCATCGGGTTGGAGCGGTTGATTCAGTGACACAAATCCAATCTGTGGATTAAAGTAATACTCAGTAGGTTGTAATTTTCGGGCAAATGTTTTTTCAAAATCCTGCACTGGAGTCAGCCCTAAATTAGTGAGTGCACTTTGTGCTTGTGAGGAGTTGCGATAAGTGGGGTTTCCTGTCAGTAAACCGTATAAGTTATTCGCGTCATTTCGAGGAAGTTCATTTCCACTTGCTGAGAGAATGGAACTATATGGACTTCGTTCACCCAAATCCATAAAAGCGATTACATCACGGGTATCTGTAGTGGTACCATTTCGATTGGTTACCCACACTTCCATTCTCAAAATTTGAACCTTTGAATTAACTACTGGTAATTTCTTCATGGCCGTATTGTAGTTGGAACGGAAATACTGCGCCATTAAAAAGTGTCGATTCTCGTCGTACTCATCCGCCTTTAAACTAAACCGCTGTGCTGTGGTACCGCCTTGCACGCCCATTGTCTGTCGCTGCGAACGTTGGTTAGCCAAAACTGTAGTCACAAATAGTTTTCCAAATTGTAATTGCGTCTTTACTCCAAAAAGTGATTGAGCACCGGGTATCAAAGTACCTTTTGAGGCAAAACTGGTATTACCAGCTTCAAATTGCTTTACAATATCATCATCCTTCCCTTTGAAGTCCAGCTTCAATTGATTATCAAAATTGAAATTGGCTAATGTGTTATAGTTGATTGGCAGCTTTAGTTTTTCTCCAATTTGCGCGTCCATCTGCAATTGGGAGTTCATATTAAAATCAAATCCACCGTTTCTTCTGGCACGTTCGGGCAACGTAGGATTCTTGATATTTTGTCCTTGATACCCTGCTAAAAAATCTACATACCCGGCAGGCTTCACTTCAATTCGAACTTTTCCATCAGGACCTACTCCCATGATTCGGTTGAACCAATCATTATTCACTCGGAATTGAGGTCCCTTTGACTTACGATTCATGGCGGTCAACATCGAAGCCCTTCTTCGGAAATATTCATTCTCATCCTGCCTTGCTTGTAAACGAAGGAA
>SXWI01000138.1 GCA_005791465.1 Bacteroidota bacterium
ACACATAAACCTGGCCAAAATCCACGGCTTGCTACAAGTTCACCATCTGCGGCACGTGAATTGTGGTTGGAGCCAATGGTTGCACCCGCTGCCAAATTACTTTGACCTTGAATCACAGCAGCGCAGAGAAAAGAATTATTATGGTGTTGTTCGTGTCCAGGAAACAGTAAGGAGTTTAATACTTCACAACAAGAAATAGTAGAGTTGTCTCCCAAATACGAATTGATCAAACGGGCGCCATATTTTAATTGTGAATTAGTTCCCATTATAAATCGAACGGCCTTCACGCCATAGAAGATGCGGCAACCATATCCTACGATGCCATTGACCAGTTCGCATCCTTCTCCTATTTGCGTGGAAGCCTCAGCGGAGGAGAGGATGGTGATATTTTTTAGTTTGTTCGCCCCCTTGATATATGCGTCAGTTCCTATCCAAGCATCTTTGATGATTGCGCAGTTTTTGATAACTGTTCTGTCCCCAATTTTTCCATAGTATCCTCTTTTTCTGTCAAACTTATCGTCTGTAAATTCTTGCAGTTTTTCTAAAAGCTTTTTATTGTCTCTGTACTTAGACCAAATCCATGCGTCTGCTGCCAGCATACCATTGAATGGCAGCACTTTTCTTCCTCCATTTTCATTGGCTAGCTCCATCCAAATTCTGACAGTGGGATCTTCGCCAATTTTTACCACTCCATTTCCAAATTTTGCATGATCGGTGCTTGATAATTCCTGAATATTCACAAGGAGTACATCATTGCCCGTAATGATATGACTCATGAAACTGATTTGGTCAATTACCACATTGTCACCAATGTCACAGCTAATGATAGTGCTGTTATAAATGCCGACCGGCATTCTCAGGTTATTGAACTCATGAAAAAGAGGTTCTAGTTTTCCAATTCTGATTTTTCCAAAAAAACTGCATCGTTTGACCAGTTTGGGGTCAAAGGTGGGTGCCACCTCAATATTGCTCCAGTTGTCAGCACTATTATCGTTATGAACCAGGGTCTGAATTTCTTTAGCAGTCAGTTTGCGATAGGAAGTCTTAGATCGGTGCTGTCTATTTCGCAGATAGTATTCATCTTTCCCTTTGGGAATAAAAGCGGGGTCTATAAATCCAAAGCCGAGCGATGAGAGTGGCTGTTTATTGATTTTATTCATAGGTAAGGTTATCAATTATTCTACCGTCACTGACTTGGCAAGATTGCGAGGCTTATCTACATCACATCCTCGCTCTACACCAATGTAATAGGCAAGTAGCTGTAGAGGGACCACTGTTAATAAGGGGGCCAGCATCTCGTCACAAACGGGTACCGTCATCACCGACTCGCTAAGGGTGGTTGCCGTCTCATCACCTTCGGAAATTACGGCTATCACTTTTCCTTTTCTGGCTTTTATTTCTTGCATATTGCTGATCACTTTCTCGTGATAGCTGTCTTTAGTAGCTACAAAAACCACGGGAAGTTGTTCGTCGACTAAGGCAATAGGGCCATGCTTCATTTCAGCAGCGGGATATCCCTCCGCATGGATATAAGAAATCTCCTTGAGCTTTAACGCTCCTTCCAAGGCAACTGGAAAATTGTAGCCTCGGCCGAGATACAAAAAGTCACGCGCAGAAGAATATTGCTTGGCAATATTTTGAATGATAGTTGTGTCGCTCAAAATCTGCTGTACTTTACCAGGTATTTCCTCCAGTTCACTTAATAAATGGCTGATTCGTTCAGTGGACATGGTCCCCTTTATTTGCGCAATTTTTAGCGCAATCATACTCAATACGGCTAGTTGTGCTGTAAAAGCTTTGGTGGATGCTACACCAATTTCCGGGCCTGCGTGTGTATAGGCACCAGCGTGACTAATACGGGCGATTGAGGATCCTACTACGTTTACAACGCCTAAAATGATGGCACCTTTTGCTTTTGCATTTTCAATGGCAACTAGGGTATCAGCTGTTTCGCCGCTTTGGGAAATGGCAATAATCACATCGCCTGGGTGGATTACAGGATTTCTGTAACGAAACTCTGATGCGTATTCTACTTCAACATTGATGCGGCAGCATTCTTCAAATATATATTCTGCGGTAAGTCCGGCATGCCAACTCGTGCCACAGGCAACCATAATAATTCGATTGGCGTTACAGATCTCTTTGGCATATTGTTCAATGCCGCTCAAGGTGATTCTATTTTTATGCGCATCCAAACGACCACGCAAACAGTCGTAAATTGTTTGGGGTTGTTCAAAAATTTCTTTGAGCATAAAGTGTTCAAAGCCTCCCTTTTCAATTGCAGCTAATTCAATATCCAGTTTTTGTACATAGGGAGTAAGTACTTCATTTCCGAGATTTTTAAGAATTAATTCATCAGGGCGAATGATGGCTAATTCGTAGTCATTCACATAGACCACTTCTTTGGTGTATTCAAGCATAGGCGAGGCGTCGGAACCTAAAAAATGTTCGCCTTTCCCAACGCCAATCACTAAGGGACTGCCCTTGCGTGCAGCTAATATGGTATCAGGAGCGTCCTGTTCTATTAGCAGAATTACATAGGCTCCTGTAACACGTTTTAATGCAATTCGAACTGCCTCCTCTAAGGAGCAGTGATTATTTTCTTTGATCTCATCAATGAAGTTGAGTAATACTTCAGTGTCGGTATCGCTTTTGAACTGATACCCTTTTTGAAGCAGTTCTTGTTTTAACTGATAATAGTTTTCAATAATCCCATTGTGGATCATGGCAAGTTTTCCACTCGCTGAAAGGTGTGGGTGCGCATTTTTATCACTGGGTTCGCCATGAGTAGCCCAACGCGTATGGCCAATTCCCGTTTTGCCTGTAATATTTTTGCCTACTACATGTTCCTCCAAATCGGCAACCTTCCCCATTTTTTTATATACATGTAGAGACTGATTATGCAACGCAATACCTGCGCTGTCATATCCTCTGTATTCTAATCTCTTTAATCCTTTTACAACAACGGGAAACGCATCACGATAGCCTGTATAGCCAACAATTCCACACATAGAATAAAGTTTGTTGGCTCAAATATATTGGTAGTCTCAACACAATGTGCTGAATAACTATCTTTTTAAAGGTAACCCTTGTTTATAAAAAAAATTAAAAAGTAGGAAATCAAAGCAAGATATCTCGAAGCAAAAGATAGGCCGTACCAAAATAAATGAGTAGACCAGTTACATCTACTAGTGTTGCAATAAATGGTGTGGAAGAAGCGGCTGGATCAGCTCCTAATCTTTTTAATAATAAGGGCAGCATAGATCCCATAAGTGTTCCCCACAATACAACTCCGATCAATGCCATTCCAATCGCTAGTCCCACTTGGAAATAATGTTCACCAAAGAGTGAAAGGAATTGGTGCCCGCCTACTACTATTCCAAAACCAATCAAACCCAATGTCAATCCCATGAATAAACCTGATTGTATTTCTCTTCGTGCAATTCTCCACCAATCTTTAACGGTAATCTCACCCAACGCCATTGCTTGTATAATCAGTGTAGCAGCTTGCGAACCACTGTTTCCTCCACTAGAGATAATCAGTGGAATAAATGTAGAGAGCACTAGCACGTGCTCCAATGTTTTTTGAAAGCCCGACATGGCTGCGATAGTTAGTGTTTCTCCTATAAATAGAATCAGCAGCCAAATAATTCTCTTTTTGTATAATTTAAAAAGTGGGATATCCAAGTAGGGTTCTTCCAATGCTTCCGTACCTCCCATTTTTTGCATATCCTCGCTGAACTCTTCTCCAGCCACCCATAGTATATCGTCAATGGTAACAATACCCAATAACTTGTTGCTTTGACTTACTACTGGTAATGCCACGCGATTATTCATCTTAAATGTTTCGCTGGCTGTTTCTTGATCATCTTCAGGGTGCAATGCAATAACTCTGCCATCAATCAGTTCCTCTACTTTCTTGTTGGGCGCACTCAGGATAATATCACTAATTCGGATGTCATCAATCAGTTCGCCCTTTTCATTAATAACATAGATTACGTTGATGGTTTCACTGTCTTTTCCATATTTGCGAATGGTTGCAAATACTTCCTCTACGGTGTTGCTGGCATACACATAAACATAATCTGGCGTCATCAGTCGGCCAATACTATTTTCTGGGTAGCCCAACAGGGAAAGCGTAACCTTCCTTTCTTCTGGGTCAAGCATTTTTATCAGCTCTCGTACCACATTACTAGGTAATTCTTCTAAGAAGTCTGTGCGGTCGTCAGCGGGAAGCTCATTTAGCAACAAAGCAGTGGTATTGGCGGGTAATTTTCTTATGATACTCTTCTGACTTGATAGATCCAAGATTTTAAATACACTAGCTGCCCGGTGCGTCGACATGCTGGAAATAATCGTGGTGTCCTCATCTGGGTATCGTTCCACCAACTCGGCAACTTCACTGATATTCTGGTCATCTAAAAATGCGTGCAGTCTTGCCATATCTCTTTCTGCAAGCATTGCTTCAAATTCAGCAGCCAAAATAACTTGTGTTTGCTCTATGGACATCTTTGCAAAAGTACAAAGGAAAATGCGTACTTCGTAGTTAACTCTCATTGTCATGATATTGCCTTGTCTTATTATAGCGCCTTCTTCCAAGCATGGCAGAGGTGTTTTTACGAGCGAAGTATTAGAGGCAGGTAAGACCATCGAAATATCTCCTGTAATTATTTTGCCTGCATCAGATCGTTTACATATTGACAATACCTTGCTGCATGATTATATTTTTGAGTGGGGTGAAGACCGCTCTAAGGCAGCAGTAGCGTTGGGCTACCTATCTATTTATAATCATACTTGTCCCAGTAATTGTGTCTACGAAATGGATTTTTCAGCGGGCATCATGCGCGTAATTACGGTTACGTCAATTCAAAAAGGGGAGGAGTTATTCATCAACTATCATGGAGATTTTGATAATGCGTCTGCCTTGTGGTTTCCCATTGAGAAGTCATAGGATAACGCGACGGCTTGAAACAAAAAACCCCGCTCTGTGGCGGGGTTTATGAAAAAGTAATAAATTTTAGAATTTGATCTGTGCTCTCAGTTCTCCAAGAGGAAAAGCAGCTGTACGGATACTAACATAGTACACTCCGTTGAGTAGATTTTCTTCTGTGATCAAAACTTCATCAACGAACAAGCGACCACTATAAGTGCCACAACTAGTATTTGTAAAGGTTGCGCACCTTGCAATACCCGATAACGAGAATAGCTGTATTGGGTTAGCAGGGAATCCAGCTGGAGCCATTCCGTGAATTGACATACCTGGAATAGGTGATGTAGCTACAGGCCCGCTTAATCCAGACCAACGAATGGTATAAGACAATAGCTTAGTGGCTTTGTTGTAGTGAATGTCCATAGTACCCAATGCAGAAGTGGGACTAGGAGGGAAGTTTTGAGCTCCTGTAAGAGGAACATCTACGCGACTGTACTCTTTTCTAACAAAAAGATCGTCATCACGATCGCAAGCTCCCAAGGATAATAAAAGGGTAGCAGCAACTAAAAAACGAGCAGTATTTTGGAACAGTTTCATTAAAACAGATTTTCGTAAAAGTAATAAAATTTTTTGATTGACCCCATTTTTGGGGTTTTCGTGAAGTGGATGGGGAAAACTAGCCCAATTTCCTTTTTAGCGCCTGAAGTTTCAATAGGGCGTCCAAAGGGGTTAGGTGTTCAATATCAACATTTTCAAGCTCCTTTTTGATTTCTAATAAGGCTGAATCCTCACTGCCAAAAATGGACAATTGTAATTGAGGAATATTGGCTTTATTACCATGTTTTTTGGGGGTGAGTTGGGGAGCTTCATGCCCTCCCTCAAGCTCTGCTAGTTTTTTTGCGGCCTGGTCTAAAAGGGGTGTCGGCATACCTGCCATGCGGGCCACATGTAGCCCAAAGCTGTGTAAGGAACCTCCGGGGGCTAGCTTGCGTAAAAAAATTACCCGATTTCCTGATTCCTGGTAAGTGATATGAAAATTTCGAACGCGTGAAAACTGTTCCTCTAGCTCATTTAATTCGTGATAGTGCGTGGCAAAAAGTGTTTTTGGTTTAGCCGGCGACTCGTGTAAATAAGCTGCGATACTCCAGGCAATAGAAACACCATCATAAGTTGAGGTACCTCTTCCTATTTCGTCCAAAATAACAAGGCTTCGTTCACTTAAATTATTAATGATAGAAGCTGTTTCATTCATCTCTACCATAAAAGTTGATTCGCCTCCCGCCAGGTTATCGGATGCGCCAACACGTGTAAAAATTTTATCTGTCAGTGGTATCAGGGCTCGTTTTGCAGGAACATAATGTCCCATATGAGCAAGTAGACAGATCAGTGCAGTTTGTCGAAGCAAAGCAGACTTACCACTCATGTTGGGTCCTGTTAGGATCAAAAGCTGCTGGGAATTTGGATCAAGT
>SXWI01000023.1 GCA_005791465.1 Bacteroidota bacterium
CCATAAGGAGCAGCTGCAGTAGCAGCAAAGAAGTTTTGAATAGATTTCGGTTGATTTTCTGTTTCGTAGTTCATGAAGAAAAACAACTTATTCTTTACAATAGGGCCCCCTAAACGGAAGCCATATTGCTTAAATTCTTCAGTAGGACGAATGAACTTAGAAGCTTCTACTTGATCACCTCTTTGCTTTTCAGTACGGAAGTAATTATAAACGGAGCCACTAAATGTATTGGTACCAGCGCGCGTTACAGCATTGATAGCAGATCCGATGAACCCTGACTGCCTAATATCAAATGGAGTAATGTTTACAGAGATCTCATCAATGGCATCCAACGAAATTGGAGCGCCTCCAGCAGGTAGATTTGATCCAATACCAAAACTGTTATTGAAATCAGAACCATCAACCGTAAAGTTATTTTGACGATAGTTACCTCCACCTACAGAAGCACCATTAGCTTGCGGTGTTACACGGGTAATATCATTCAAGCTACGACTGATGCTGGGGAGTTGATTGATTTGGCGTGTGCCTACATTGGTCACCGCGCCAGTTCTACCTGCATTGAGAATAGAATTTCTTCTGCTACTAACTACCACATTCTCCATGGCGGCAGTAGCACTTGTTAATTCAGCATTCAGCAAGAAAGGCTCACCTAATTGCAAGAAAATATTTTCATATTTCTCGGCCTTGTGCCCTACGAAGCTGACCTCAATTAAATAAGGTCCGCCCACACGCATGTTTTGAATGTTATACTGTCCGCCGGTACGGGAAACAGATGAGTATTTTGTTCCGGAGGGCAGGTGGGTGGCTATCACAGTGGCTCCTACCAACGCTTCACGGGTGTTACTTTTAACATCACCAGTTAACACGGCGGTGGTGACCTGCGCATAAAGCAGGGAACCTGATACCAGACTGACAACTAATAAGAAGAGGATTCTCTTAAGCATAGTAATTTGGTTTTCGCTTGCAAAGAAAGGAAATATTCGCTTATAAATTTAGGTATTTATCCTGAAACTAGGCCCTGAAAAGTAATGTGTTAGGATAAGGTGGGGAACTTTTATCGAAACCGCTTTTTTATAAAAATTTATTAATGGTCGTTTTTGTCAGGAGATTTATTGGATTTCAAACAAAAAAATGGCTAAGTGTATGAAAATCAATCTCTTTTTTAAGATTTTTTCTTTCGCTTGATAAGGTCACCCAGCCGGTCAAAATCTTTTTTGTAGGATAGGCTTCCTCCGGCCCGTCTGGATCGCACTGCCGCAGCATTGGATGTAGCAGACAGAAAGTCTGCATTAGTTCTGTAGAAAAAAGATACCCGGATGGTTCCACTTGGGTTTACGAGCCATTCCATGGTAACATCCGGAAGCAATAAAATGCTTTGTTGCAGGCTTGAAGCTTGCGTCTGACCAAGCGGAGCATCCATTCCTAGCCCAGTTGAGATGGTAAATCGGTTGTTGAAAAAAGAACGCCCAATTGAAAAGTTGACATTGCTACCCAAAGAGAGTGTGTTACCCGCACTTGCCAACAAATTTCTATTGTATAAGGATGTATTTAGATTAATGCGATACTTATCGCTTTTTAATAAGTTATTGAACAGCTTGTTGATTTGATCGCTGACTACAGACAGAAGAATACCGGATATGGTGTTTACATTGACACCTGCTCCAGCCAAGGCGCCACCCAACTCATTTGGAGCAAAACTATTGAATACAATCAGGTAGGTTACCTGCCGATTGAGTTCGTTACTGTTTTGCTGTAATTGTTTAAGTAGAAGGCCCAGCTCGGGGCTGGTATTGGCAACACTATTGGGGGGGAAATCCAAGTAAAAACTAATGGTTGGTTTAAAAAGTTTATCACTTAGTCTTGCTACAACGTAGACATCGCTTCTTGCATTTCCAATATCTGAGGTCAGATTCAATACGCTTGCTAAGGGGCCAAAGCTGACTCGTTCGGCACGATACATGGCTTCAAAACGGATGGTAGCATCATAAGGATCTCCTGACCACTCAATATAATTGTCGCTCCCTTTTCTTATCTCAAAGGGTTTTTTGAAAAATGATTGAAAAGTGAATAGGTAGTTGCCTTCTTCAATGTCAAATCGTCCTCGCAGCGTGAGTGGTTCAGTTGTTCCAGAGCGAATTTTAAATGTGCCTGCACCATTTCCTTTTATTTCGTCTCCGGTTAGTTCGTCAAGCATAACTTTTACTTCAACCAATGGATTTGTGGTTAGCTCTACGTCGTAGAGTATATTGTCACCATTCCCTTTTTTCTTTTCGCCCTGCATGTCAACTCCATACTTTCGTTCAACCAGGAAGTCAGCAATTCCACTTTCCCGACTGGTTCCGGGTGGTAGCGTAAAATGGCTGCTATCTTTTTCTGAGGCGGTTACATTTAAGGTCATTACCATGTCAGATTCGGGGCCTCTTAGTTGAAGCAGCGCAGTTCCTTTCACATCACCATAAAAAAGAGAATTATCAGTAGCGGTTGTACGCAACAGTTGAACAGGTTTGTTTTCATTAGTGCCTCTCGATCCAGGTTTTCTTGTAGAAATATCAAGGTCGTAGAATAGGTTGAAGAACGACTCATGGTCAATTCCACCTGTCAGATAAATAGGATTGCCAGTGAGCGTATCACGAAGAACAAGGCCATCTAGGTCTATGCGGGAGGTGGTCAGCTCTAAGTCTCGGTCTTCAATTTTGTAGTAACACTGCGTGTAGTTAACACGTAATCCGGCCTGGCTGAGTCTTCCTTTACCCAAAACGCCAGGTCTATTTAAATCGCCAAGGATAGATACATCTCCTGTCAAATAACCTGTAATATCAGAAAAAAGATCTCCTAGGAATCTTTCTAAAATAGTTATCGGGTAGGAGCGGGCCTGTAAATCGATCTTATTCTTTGCAAGTAGTGAGTCTTCTAAATAAAGTGAAAGATCAAATCCTATAAATTCTTTTTCATTTTTTGTTCTACCATTCGCTTTCAGTTCTTTCAGTTTATTATTATAAGTCAGCGAGGCGCTGAGTTCGCCAATAGAGTCGTTGTCCAGTCTTAGGAGTTTTGTGCTAATGTTTTCGGCTTTCACCGTGAGCGTATTCAATGGATCGGAAAATAAAAAATTACCACTTAACAATCCTTCTAAGCGATTATCGGGAAGTATAAATGAAGAGAAGTCGTTTAAGTTTACATTTTGAATGCTTACTAGTAGATTATCTTTTTCCCCAGTTTTTTTATCAAGCGTCTTTACGATAATTTCTTGTTCCCCTTCAGCTAATTTTAGGTAGCCTGTAATAGGTCGATTTTTTCGTAAAACCAATGTTCCGCCCTCCCCAAGTGTCCAGGATTTCCCATTGATTGTAAAGTCTGAGGGGGTAAAATCGATCTCAACTCCATCATTGTAATTCCGAACAACGCTATTCAAATTTACTCGCTGTCCACGTTTGTCGGCAGCAGTCAGAATTGATACGCGTGTTAAATCATTCTTCCCATTTATCGATATAGAAACGGGAGGTAACTGGACAGATTCGTTCAATTGAATGGCGCCTGCATTCGCGTTCAAATAGAGGGAGTCTCCTAGTCCACTGACTTGTATGGCTAAATTATCGGCCCCTACCTGTTCATAGCGAAACCTTGGAATATTCACTGAAATATTGAATTGTTGCGTGCTATCGTTTAGGGCACCTTTTATTTTGCTGTTATTAAATCCGGTAACCCCTGTAGAAAAAAGGGGTAAAAATGGATCGATTAATTGCGTGGTTAGGTCAAATTGAAATTGGCTGTATTCACTTTTTTGAAGCGGGCGTTTGAATACAGACGGGTAGTACCGATGTAAAATAGTCTGTGCCATCACTGGGAATTCATCCAGCTTGAATTGTCCGTCAATCCAGCCCTGTAGTTCGTTGGTGTTTATTTCTATTCGTTTTTTTTCTTTGTAATTGCTAACTAGTACTTGCAGTGAATCAATCGGCAGCAGATCCTGATCGTGTAGGAGTGTTATGTTACGAAGGTGTATACCTCCTGCCATATCAATTAAATTTTGACCCGTAAGTGCCGCTTCAATGGAACCTCTAAATTGTAGAGGAATTGCAGTAATCCGAAGCGCTTTCAAGTCTGCTTTGTTAACCTGGCCTGAAAACTGGTAGGCGAGTTTTTTATTTTCCCAATTAATACTGGCAACTAATTCTCCAGTACTTAAATTATCATTCTCAATGGATGTACGGAGTAAAAGATGTTCTTCGTCAAATTGTGCTAAAAGCGGTATATCATTGAAAGAATATTTATTATAGGTTAATTTGCTAATTAGGCCTTTTCCAGAAGCTAATGTGTTTTTATCTCCAAATCCAGTCCCTGTGATGTTGATTGACCCAGTGATGTTTTCTAATAAAGGGACATTGATGAGCTTCCCTATTGCAAACTGATCGAGCGAAATGCTACCAGTATAAGTTGTAGACGCTTTTGAAAAGTAGGAAAAGTCCAATTGACTTTTAATTAGGCCAAGTCCTGTTGAGGCTATTCCATTGAATTGCGTTGAGCTGCTGGTACCTTTTAGCGTTCCATTGAATCGAATATATTTTAAAGCCAGTAAGTAAGCTTTGAATTTATTTTGCGTAGGAGCAAGCCAGGTATTGATTTCACTTACTGCTAGTTGGCTGCGCTTCACTTGAAGGAAATAAGATAATGAGTTTTTATCAGTTAGGCCTTTGACACTGACAGTGCCTTGTAGGTATGAATTTGCCGGTGTTTTTATGTAAAGATTTTGAATTGACCAATCGTTGATGGTCCCTTTTAGTGAACCTGTTGCTTGGATGGCGCCTTTCTTTTCGTTGAAATCAGTTATAAAAAAAGCGAGGTCTTCAGTGCTGATGAATGATTGGTTAAAGTTGGCACGGATAAAAACTCGATTTTTGAAATCTTGTAGGTCGCTAAGCTTTTTAAACGAAAATTCTAGCTCATCCCTGATAATGCTTTGATTGGTTTCTAGTTTGAATTGCTTCAGTGATAAGCTGCGAGGGGATAGCAAAAAATCCCCAGTTAAACTTCGTAGGGAGAAACCGCTTTTCTCGGCGGCACTGATTATAAGCTTACTCTGAAGTGTATCCCCGGTCATTAAAGAGTTACTTAAAGTCGCTTCAATATTTTTTATATCGATATGATTTTTATCAAATCTTGTGTCTGAAAGGGCGGCATTGTTGTCATATCGAAATCGTCCATGTTGAATTTGAAAGGAACGAATAAAGAGTCGCTTCCCATCTAACTCCCAGCCAGATGCTGAAGAGGTTGGGCTGGGATTAGTGGTTGGATTTTTACCTTGAACTTGACGGACTGCTATGTCGGGGCTAACTAATGCTAATTTGCTAATTTCAAAATTTCCATCTGAAAGGGAAAAAGGAGTGGCTGTAAGCTCCAATTCCTTCAAAGTCGCCTTAAAAATTTCTCCATTCCAATTATCAGTTTGAATAAACTCTATTTCTTGAAGCGAAATCTTTTTTAAATGCAAGTGCAGATTGGGTTGAGCGTTAGCCTCTTTTTTTGAAGACGATTTTTTAAAAAAATCTAAAAGAAAAGCATGCTGCCAACTGCTATCATTTCGTTGCAGGTGAACTTTTACCTGTTTGGCAGCTATATTATCAATAACAGTGCTGTCGTCCCAGCCTGGAATTCCCTTTAGTTGTAGTTCAAATTTTCCAACTTGAATGAGGGGATTTCCCAATTGGTCTTCTATGTTTAACCCCTCCAAGATGAAGCGGTTAAAAAAGTGAAATCGTATTCGCTTTATAGCAACCTTGGTCTGCAATGATTTAGAGAGGTAAGTTGAAACAAGACCCGTAATCCTATCCTGTACTACCGGGAGTTGAAAGGTGATATAAAAAAGAGTCAGCAACACAAGAATTAAAAGGAGTGTGCCGCGTAATATGGTAATAGTTTTCTTCAAAAAAAATCTTATTTGTAAAATTAGGAAAAGGCCATGGGACAAATGGTTAATATTGTACAAAACAACGTCATGCGGATAACAGCCCTTTTCTTATTGATTTTCATTGGAAATTTTGTCTTGTCTCCGGTAGTAGCACAAGATCGTTATGTGCTGGTTATACATGGTGGAGCCGGTACAATCCTGAAAAGTCAAAGCACGCCTGAACAAGAAAAACGGTATAAAGAGTCATTGGAGCAGGCTCTTCATGCCGGGCAATTGGTTTTGCAAAAGGGCGGCCAGGCCTTGGATGCTGTGGAGGCTGCTGTCCGCGTATTGGAGGATAATCCGCTTTTCAATGCGGGTAAGGGGGCTGTATTTACCAACCAGGGTAAGAATGAATTAGATGCTGCAATCATGGATGGGCGTAGTTTGGCCGCGGGTGCTATAGCAGGGGTGACCACCATACGTAATCCAATTTCTACGGCCCGTGCAGTAATGGAACAAAGCGAGCACGTGATGCTTACTGGATTAGGCGCTGAGCAGTTTGCAAAAGAAAAAGGACTTGAGTTAGTGGATCCCTCATATTTTCATACTCCAGAACGTTGGCGCTCACTTCAGCGTGCTCGTCATCGAGATTCATTGGATAATTTGAAGAAAAGTCAACTCCCATTAGCTAAGGAGGAAGCAATGCTAATCAGAAAAGAAAAGTATGGAACCGTGGGTGCAGTGGCGTTGGATAAACACGGTAACTTGGCAGCGGCAACCAGCACCGGAGGAATGACAAATAAAAAGTGGGGTAGAGTGGGCGATGCACCACTGATTGGTGCCGGTACGTATGCTAATAATTTGTCCGCGGCAATAAGTTGTACAGGGTGGGGTGAATATTTTATCCGACTTGTGATGGCCAAATCAATTTGTGATCAAATGGAGTATGGCGGAAGGTCCTTGCAAGACGCTGCCAACGAAATGGTACTCAAAAAACTACCCGCTTTGGGCGGTGACGGCGGATTGATTGCTGTAGATAAAGAGGGAAATATTGCAATGCCGTTTTGTACCGAAGGAATGTATAGAGGATATATTAGGCAGGATAGCCTAAATGGGCCGATTAAAAAAGAAGTGGCTTTATTTAAAAACTGATCAGAATTTTACTCCAAGCGTTAAGGATAGTCGAGCACCGCGTTGTTGTAAGCGGGCCAAGTCAAATGTCTGCTGCGAAAGTCTGTAAGGAAAATGTATGTCCTTGCCTGCTGTATGAACATAAGTGAGATCAATGAAGTAACCTTTGTTTCTGTATCCAAGTCCACCAGAGTATTGGAATCTGTTTCCTTCTTCCCCTCTTATGTTATTGTAAGGATTTCCTAAGTAAGCCATTCCTGCTCTTAGCATCCAAGTAGTAAATTTCAATTCCCCACCTATTCTCATGTTTATGGCTGCACGATAAACATCGTCAATTACTGAGTTGAGATTCTTGTAGTACGTTTTTTCCTCATCCGCATTAAGTAAAGATGGGTCAGCTTTAAAGGAAGCCGATTTATAATTTACCCATTCTACATCGGCCGTGATAAATCCTTTTTGCTTTGTAACATCTTCTACTTCACGTATCACAAAAGATAAGCCTCCCTGCATACGCAAGGGTGTGAAATGCAGATAACTGTATTCTGCCGGTTCACCGTTTGTAAATTCTTTCGAAGATTGTGTTAGTACTCCTTTGTAATTCTCAGTATCAGTGGTGATGGTTGCGCTATATCGGTCTGTAAGCCGTAAAAAAGTGGGGGTATGGATACTCACACCAAACCGCCATTGCGGAACAGGACGATATATAAAGCCCATTTTAATATTTAATCCACTTCCACTGGTATTCAATGATTCCTGATAGGTGGCATAGTTAAAATTATTCATAGCTCTGGTAGCATCGGCCTCAGTGAATGTTGTTGTTCTTTCAAATTGTAAAAAAGGGATTCCTAAGGTTAAGCCATAAAAGAACTTTTCATGACTTGAACCCGCTAATGCTATTGCAAGCTCAGATAGCCCACCTTTGCTAATGATTTCGTTCTCCTGTAATAACCCGCTTCTAAAAGGGGCTCTTGTTTGGTAAGTAAAGTTTCCATTGGAACTTCCTCCTATTGTATCAATCCAGTAGGTGTTAAAAGCAAGGCTGCTTCCAAACGGATATTTACTCGCTACCAAATTTGCATCCCCCACACCCTGGATTTCTTCAAGAAATTTTTGCGAGAAGGAGTTGGTATTATTGAATCCACGATAAAGTAAATTATTTCCAAACCAAGCAGTTCGGTTTAATGCAATGGCTATCGCTGCAGTTCTTTTTTCATTTCGTTCTGTTGGAGAGGCTGCCACAAACCCGGTTAATCCCAATCCAACTCCAAAACGCTGCGCTGTGGTAGAAGTATTTTTATAGTCAGCCTTATTACGAAGTTGATTGAAGGTGGGAGTGAATACGAAGTCACCACTTCGGTAAAAGCCAAGTCCCGCTGGATTAGTGAAAGCAGCTGTTAGATCTCCTCCTAAGGAAGTCATAGCACCGCCAATGGCCTGATGCCTTGCAGTACCGGTAGGATCGGTCCAAGCCATACGCAGCATATCAGCTGGTTCTTGTGCAATGAGCCTTGTGGCTAGAATCTGCAGCGCAATAATTCCAATTAATTTTTGCATGTAAGAGCAGATTAAAATCTTCTGACTGGAGCACTGCTTCCATTGGAGGAAGAAGAGCTGTTTCCGTTCGAGCTGGGTGTGGATGTATTTCCAGTGGGACCACTCACGCCAAATGCTTCACGAAGGGCAGCTCCCCGGTTGGGTGCATTGTAAGTTCGGAGGTTGTTGGTGCTAAGCAAAGGACTTACACTGTAAGAACCAGTCTGAGCACGCGTAGTTTTAAGATTCAACGGCAATTGCTGGTAGCTCGATAAATCAAAAGTTCTAGGTTTCGTGTAAATCGGTTTGATTGAAACCATCTGGTTGGGAAATGAAAAAAAGTAAGGTGTATTTATATAATATGGATTGAAATAATGATTCCAGGATACAAAGGGATTTACGGTAGGCGTGAAATAAGAATTAAAACCTAAGGTCCATCTTTCGTAGGCATACCAATCATTGAGTTCGTCCCATCTATTTCGGTCACGGACACGCATACGTAAGTAGCGGTCCTCATAATCTTCCTCCACCGTGCGGTAACGCCGCATTTCCTCTCGGTGCATTACCAGATACTCATTCTCGGGTCGGGCGGGGGAATAGTAGACATCGTCTGGTGTTTGGCCGGTGCGATAAAGGGTGGTGCATCCAGAAAGAATAACCACCGCAACAAGCAGGATGTGTAGTAAAGTGGTTTTCATAGTTGAAGTCATTACTTTTGTGACCAATACAAAGATCGGCAATTAGACCCATGACTCGATTGCCACCTGTTAAAAAAAAGGTAAAGAAGAACATTTTAATTGAAGTTACATGAGCAAAGCCATCACCTCCCGTGCACAGGATTACTCTCAATGGTACAACGACCTCGTACTGAAGGCTGAATTAGCTGATTATTCGGCTGTCAGAGGCTGTATGGTTATCAAACCCTATGGTTTTGCATTGTGGGAAAATATGCGCGATGCACTTGATAAAATGTTTAAGGATACTGGGCATGTGAATGCTTATTTTCCGCTTTTTGTTCCTAAAAGTTTGTTTGAGGCTGAGGAGAAGAATGCAGAAGGTTTTGCAAAAGAGTGCGCAATTGTTACACACTACCGCTTGAAGGCCGATCCAAACCACAAGGGAAAATTGATGGTGGATCCAGAGGCAAAATTGGAGGAGGAGTTAGTGGTTCGTCCAACCAGTGAGGCCATCATATGGAGTACGTATAAAAATTGGATTCAGTCCTATCGGGATCTTCCCATTTTGGTGAATCAGTGGGCGAATGTGGTACGTTGGGAGATGCGTACCCGTTTGTTTCTGCGTACCGCAGAATTTTTATGGCAAGAAGGGCATACAGCTCATGCTACACAGGCAGAAGCTATTGAGGAAACAGTACGTATGCTAGATGTCTATGCGGACTTTGTAGAAAACTGGATGGCTGTACCTGTGATAAAAGGAATAAAAACTTCGAATGAACGATTTGCTGGAGCAGAGGATACTTATTGTATTGAAGCACTCATGCAGGATGGAAAAGCATTGCAAGCGGGCACTTCACACTTTCTGGGACAAAACTTTGCAAAGGCCTTTGATGTGAAGTTTAGTGATCGTGAAAATAAACTCGATTATGTTTGGGCAACTAGTTGGGGGGTAAGTACTCGCTTGATTGGCGCATTGGTGATGGCGCATAGTGATGACGACGGATTGATTTTGCCTCCCCGGATTGCACCTGTTCAAGTTGTAATTGTTCCGATTTATAAAGGGGACGAACAGAAATCTTTGATTGATGAAAAAGTTAATGGTATCGTAAACGAATTGAAAAATGCAGGTGTACGCGTTAAGTATGACAATTCTGATCAAGCCAGACCAGGATGGAAATTTGCAGAATACGAAATGAAAGGCGTCCCGCTTCGTGTTGCAATCGGAGCACGGGATCTTGAGCAAGGCGTTGCTGAGTTAGCTCGTCGGGATACAAAAGAGAAAAGATCAGTTTCTATGGATGTATTAGTGGAGGTTATTCAAACTGAGTTAGTAGCTATTCAGCAGCAATTATTGGATCGTGCCCGTGCATTTCGGGATGCGCATATTACGAAGGCTGATACCTGGGAAGAATTTCAAAATGTATTAGATAGCAAAACAGGATTTGTTGCAGCGCATTGGGATGGCACTCCAGAAACTGAGGAAGCAATCAAGGAAAAAACCAAAGCGACCATTCGTTGCATACCCCTAAATAATCCCGCAGAAAAAGGAGCTTGTATCTTAACTGGAAAGCCCTCGACACAACGTGTACTTTTTGCAAGGGCTTATTGATCATGACCTACACATCCCAACAGTTTGAAGAAGGAGTTGTGTTGCTTGTGGATAAGCCACTGGGATGGACTTCTTTTGATGTGATTCGAAAACTCCGACACCTGATTCGTATTCGTAAAATTGGGCATGCTGGTACGCTCGATCCATTAGCTACTGGGTTGCTGATTGTTTGTACAGGAAAGTTCACCAAGCGGATTAATCAGTACATGGCACAGCAGAAAGAATATACAGGTACCATCACGATTGGGGCTACTACTCCGACTTATGATTTGGAAAGTGAACCCACTAATTTTATAGCTACCGATCATATCACGCTAGCGCAAGTTCGATCCATATTGCCGCAATTTACAGGTCCTATACAGCAGGTTCCTCCTGCGCATTCTGCAATCAAAGTCGATGGTAAGCGTGTTTATGAATTAGCGCGAAAGGGGAAGGAGGTGAAGCTAGAGCCTCGCTCTGTACAAATTTACTCATTTGAGTTGCTTAGCCTGCAAGATGCACAATTACAATTCCGTGTGGTGTGCTCCACCGGCACTTATATACGAAGTTTAGCAAATGATTTGGGACAGGCATTGGGGTGTGGTGCTTATCTAAGTTCCTTACGAAGAACACGTATTGGTGAATTTGACGTTGCACAAGCCCAAACGATGGAATCATTTGCTGCTACCACGCTTAAGAACAATTCGTCCTTATAAATTGAAAGGGTAGTTTATACCTAGTTGAAACTGATCCATATCCTGAAGACGAGGGTAGCCAAACCATTTATTTTGATAATTGCGGTTGGCAGGTGATGGACTTGGATCTTTTGCTTTTAGCGAGTAATCAAGTCTAATAACAAAATAAGTGAAGTCTAATCGTAGTCCAGTTCCAATTCCTACGGCAAGATCTTTACCCAATCGACGCAACGAAAAGATTTCTTCCGGTGTTCTCCCTTCAGCTTTCTTCAGATACCAGATATTTCCAATATCAGCAAATACTGCACCATTTACTTGCATACCTGCTATATTAAACCAAGGAAATCTGAACTCTGCGTTCCCTTCTAATTGTAAATCGCCATAGCGTTCTGGTAATCCACGGTTGCCGTATTCTTGAATGGATGATCCTGGTCCAAGTTTTCGAAGCCCCCATGCTCGCATACTATTTGGGCCTCCTGCAAAATACTGTCTGTAAAGGGGTAAGTTAAACCGATTGACAGGATTTCTGGTTTGGTCCAATGCATAGCCTACTCCGGCAAAGAAACGAAGGGCTATTGCTGTTTTTTTGAATGTATACTTTGTCGATAAATCCAAGTCAACCTTAATGAATCGAAAAAGATTGGTATCGAGTAAAGGGCTTCTTATTAATCCACTCAATAAACCGGACTCTTCAATATTTAAACGAACATTTTGAATTTTATTGGCCTTCTGTCGTGAATAAAATAAACCTGCACTTCCAGAGATGATTAAACCGTCTACAAAAATATTTTTCAACAGCGCATTACTATCTATCAGCTCCAGCAATTTTGCTCTTCTGGCAATTGCATTATATTCCACGTTTGGAATCCGAATGGTGTAGAGTGTGTTTTTATATCGAAAATCATATCCCCATGCGGCACTGTAAGAGGATAGGTTAAACAACTCTCTTCGTTCTGTATTTGAAATATTAAAAGCAAGAATAGATCGGGCATGCTGACGGAGATCTGCGGGTAAGCCAGAGAAACGAGGGAGCAGACCGGGGAAAATTAAATTGTGGGTCAGCGCAATTTGTCTTGTTTGTATAAAATTAACATCAGCAACCGTGTCTCTTCCAATCTCTACACCTAGCCGTAAATTGGTATTGGACTGAATGGAGCGGCGAAATAAATTTCTGTTTTGAAATCCCACGTTAAGTGCTACGCCAAACAAGGTGCCAGCCAACAAGCTCTGATTACTACTGCCTTCCAAATTTGCAAAGCTGGTATATTTTTTGGCTGGCGTTAACTTAATAAGTATATCCGTAGTGTCTGTATTTTTTCTAGGAATTGTTTCCAGGTTCACCAGCCGCCATCCACCCATGGCATTGAGCTGGTTTAATGTTTTAAAATAGTTACGCTGGTCATAGACCTGTCCAGTTTTAAAATCAATTTTATCACGAAATATATGATCCATGAATACCGGCCGAAAACGCTCAATATGTATGCCATGTTCAAAGACCCTTGTCGTCTTGAGTCCGGCAGTATCGGAAGTAAAGTCAGGGAAAAGGGTGATGGTTCCTACTTTGTATTGAATGAGTTTTTCCTTGGTTGTTTCTGGACGTAATCTGATTTCCAAGTTTGCCCTTGGATGTACACTCCGCTCTTGTACTTGTTTAAAAACTTGTAATTGTTCTAGGGGATCAGCAATTGGTTTTAACAAAGCTAGGTCAAGGGTATCCCAAATACCTACCAGGTCGTCCCGGGTGAGCCTCAAGTATCCATTATTTCTAAAATGATCGATGAGACGGTCCAGTTCGTCTGCAATCATTGCTTTGGCAAAGGGATCGTTTATGTTGATTTTTGCGTTAGCTTTTTCTTGAAGTGTGAGTCGCTGTAGTGTGGAATCCTGTAAATGATATTGTATGGTATCTAATAAAAAAGGACTTCCTGGGTTAATATAAAAATTTATGGTGGTCCGAAATTGATTTTTATTAATAACACTCATGGTGGTATCATACCAAACTTTATCTCTAAAATATCCTAACGAATTAAGCAAAGCTTGCATGTACGCTACTGAACGGCTAGCATAGCTGGTGTCGAATACAGGGGGCTTACGAAGCGTACTATAAAATAGTTTAGAGACAGTTCTAGAGCGTAAGCTATCGTCTAATTGCCCCTTTAAACGGCTTTGCAGTAACTCTCTTTGCTCTTTGGGGACACTGCCATCAACTTTTATAGTAGTTTTGAATACAAAGGGTCTTCCTGCCGGGTAATTTCGCGGAATCGTTCCGCAAGCATAAAGGAGAAGGCTGATTAAAAACAGAAGCAGTACCGGAAAGCGAATAGGGATCAATAAGTGCCGGAATAGTTGCTTCACAATGTGCTTGAATTATGATTACAAAATCAGTAGTCAAAGATATCCAAAGTTTAGCCGGTAAAAAATACAGGGATCAGGCTGGTTTATTTCTGGCAGAGGGACCAAAGCTCGTGGAGGAATTATTGCGGGATTGTTCCCATTCCATTAAAGCCATCTATGCCCTTGAGAGTTGGATTCAGCAAAATAAGATTATCAATTCCTCTATTCAGGTAACACTTGTTACTCCGGCAGAGCTTGAGCGGCTTTCTCAGTTAATAACTCCGCATGAAGTACTTGCGGTTGTTTCAAAGTTTCCTATTTCGCCCGTACAAATTGAGAAAGGACTAACCTTGGTTTGCTGTGGCATTCAGGATCCAGGAAATTTTGGTACCATCTTACGCACCGCAGATTGGTTTGGTGTTCGCCAATTAGTTTGTAGTACGGATACTGTTGATGTGTATAATCCCAAAGTGGTGCAAGCTACCATGGGTAGTATTGCTCGACTTGCAGTTCATTATATGGATCTAGACCCTTGGTTGGACGAACAGGAAGTGCCCATCTATGCGGCGATATTAAATGGACATTCTGTGTACGAGATCAATCGTTCTCAGTCTGGGATATTATTGATTGGGAATGAAGCAAAGGGGGTGCCAGCATCTCTGCTTACTAAAAAAGTAACGGGTATCACCATCCCCAAAATTGGGGAAGCTGAGTCCTTAAATGCAGCTGTTGCTACGGGCATTCTACTTTCTTGGCTTAGTTAAACCGTATGGCTCGTAGGGGACTGATTTTTTTTACCAACAAGGAGGGTAAGAAAAGAACAATAGTGCTGATCAGTAAGGTGCCAACCATTACACCAAGAACATGCAATGGTTTAATTTGAATAGCTATCGTATCTATATAATAGGCTGTCGGGTCTAATCTAATAAAGGAAGTTCTAGCTTGTAGCCAAAGTAGTCCCAATGCTATTACAGTTCCCATTAAAATCCCGGCAGCTGTAAAGAGTAGTCCAAACCGAATAAAAATTTGTTGAATCATTGGGTCGGTTGATCCCATGGCCTTGAGAATGCCAATCATTGGGATACGTTCCAAAACCAAGACTAGTAAACAAGTAAGTAAATTGACCAATGCTACAATTATCATAAATGACAGTAGCACGTTTCTGGTAACCACTTGCATGTTTAGCCAATCAAAAAGCTGTGGTGCAACATCCCGGGTGGTGAGTACATCCCAAGTTGGGGGGAAAAATTCATCTTCAAAAATTGAGTTGGCAGTTTGGGAGGCCAGCGAAGGGTCTTTTAAATAGATTTCATATCCGCCAACCTGACTGCTATCCCAGCCAGTCAGTGGAGCTACCATCCTCAAGTCTCCAATGGCAAAGAGTCGGTCATATTCCTCTATACCTGTTTGGTATAAGCCAGCAATAAGCACCTTGCGTGCCCGGGGAGCTTGGCCAGCTTGTGTAAAGTATAACACAACGGAATCACCGGGATGAATTTCCAGTCTGTTAGCGTGGTATGTGGAAAGCAGAATTTCCCTTGAAAAAGAAAAAGAATTGAATATGGGGAGTCTACCACTTTTGACAAATTGCTTGTAAGTATTCCAATGGGACCCGGTATCAATTCCTTTGATCAGTACCCCCTCCAGTGAAGATTTGGTTTTCAGTAATGCATACTGGTTTGCAAAAGGGTGTACTGATTTTATATTGGGGTGTGTTAGTAGTCTTGATTCGAAATCAGCATTTCTTAACAATGGTATTTCTCTTACTCGCACAGATTTGTCTGCTTGTTTCTCTTGGATGCGAACATGTCCCCAGAATCCTAAAATTTTATCTTCAATGGCTTTTTGGAAGCCAGTGGCAAGTGCCATCGTGATAATCATGATGGCAACACTCAGGGCCGTTGCTGTAAAAGAAAGACGAAGAATAAAGCGAGAGAAACTCTTTTGCTTGCTTTGGGCAATTCGGTTGGCTATAAATCGAGCTATTTTCATACTTTGCCCTATGCGGAGACCCGAATTTACAATCTTCCTTCTTATTTATAGCCTGTCAGTTTGCTTTCCTGTAAGGGGGCAAAATCCTGATGAGGTATATCGATCATCTATACAAACGGTTAAGTTGTATAAGGCGGGTGATCCACGCTCTTACCCGCTGCTGATTTTAGGAGAGCGGGAGCAATTGGAATTGCACTTTGACGATTTAGATGCTGATATAAAAAATTATTATTACACCTTTCAGCTTTGTAATGCAGACTGGAAACCTGCTTCTTTACAGCCTTTCGATTACTTACGAGGTTTCTTAACTAACCGTATCCGCAATTATCGCCCCTCTTCTTTAACGCAGATTCGATACACACATTATCAGGCCTTCCTTCCAGAAGC
>SXWI01000139.1 GCA_005791465.1 Bacteroidota bacterium
ACTTTCATCCATGGAGGGCATTCAAAAAGTCCATCTCCTTTTGACCAAGCTTGAGAGAATAATTCTGTCATTCCATATTCTGATCCAATGGCGGGCAGTTGGAAGGCTTTTTTCAAACGAGCATGTACTTCTTCTCTTGTTAATTCTTCCGCTCTGCCTTTCATTCCTCCGGTTTCAATGAGGGTAGTATGCTGTAAGGGTTTAGGATGCGTAGATGCAAAATCCAATAGTGCAAAGGTGACGCCAATGAGCAGGGTGCGCTGCTGCTTTGATGCTAATTCCGTTAATGTTTTAGATAGAACCTCCATTTCATTTAAATAGAATCCACTGTTGGGATGGCAGGATTTTTCAATTAATTCCTTGACCATATATACTAAGGATGAATTTTTCCGTTCTAGATAGGAGGGGAGTAATCCAATTATACAGGTGTTACGCGGAGAACCCCAATATTGTTCAAAACCATTTAAAAAACTGGCTTGGTATAGGGCGGGGTTTCGAACTAGGTGTTGGCTGGGAGTGGAACCGGTGGTAGTGCTACTTTCAAAAACTAGAGCGGGGGTAAAGTTGCCAGTTTTAACAGCATGTGTTTTATAAAACCCAATGGGAAGAAAAGGAATTTTTTGAATGCAGTCTATCTGTTCAGGTTTACAGTGGATGGCCTGCAAGTAGGCTGCATAGACGGGGTTGTGCGCCGCCTGATAGCGGAAGGCCTCCAGCGCCAATTGTTCAAAGGAAAAAGAACTGTTAAAGAGGCGGTTGGCCCAGTTCAAAGACAGGGAATTCGGTCCGTTTAAATCATGTAAATTTGTTTCCAATGCGTTTTATGAATCAGCGTTTTCAGTTATTATTTTTATTGACACTGTTTGCTGTCTCCTGCAGCAAAGATAAGTTTACCTCAGAACCTAAAGTGGAGGTTCGTTCTATTGAACCGGCTACTGTATTTAATGGTAATATCATCAGGGTCCTGGCGCGATACACGGACGAGGAGGGCGATGTGGATTCTGTTTATATCGTTTATAAATGGTTTAATGGTAACAATGCCACAAGGGTGGATACATTAATGCGTTTTCCTACCAATCGTCTTGGTATTCCTTCCGCGTTACGCGAGTCTGATATTGCTGTAGAGTTTGAATATAATACCTACAATCAAACCAACATGCTTACGTTGCCAGGTGTTACGCGTGATACAACGGCGGCATTTGGGCTACTATTAATTGATAAGACACGCAAACGTAGTAATTACAGCGAGTCTAATAAGATTCGTCTCAGGAGACCTTAATTGCTTGCTTTTAAAATTATTCCTATGGCAAAATCTGTTGCAAAAAAAATCAGCAAGTCAATTTTGACCCCTGCTTCCTTTTCCTTTTTTAAAAGCTATATCAACAATGCTTCTCCGGTAGGATTTGAAAGTTGGGGACAGCGCTTGTGGATCGATTATCTGAAGCCCTATGTGGATACACATTTTGTAGATCCCTATGGAACAGCGGTGGGTGTGATCAATCCTTCTCATCCTTTTAAAGTGGTAATAGAGGCACACGCGGATGAAATTAGCTGGTTTGTTAATTATATCACTGCCGATGGTTTATTGTATTTAAAAAGAAATGGTGGGGTAGATCACCAAACGGCCCCTGCTTCGCGCGTGATTATTCATGGAAAAAAAGGGCCTGTAAAGGCTGTGTTTGGGTGGCCCGCTATTCATACACGTTTAGGTAGTCCTGAACAAAAAGAGCCTACACCGCGTACGGATAATTTATGGTTGGATTGTGGGGCGCGTTCCAAAAAAGAAGTAGCTGCTTTAGGTATCCATATTGGTGCTGTGGTAACCTACCAAGATGGATTTGATGAATTAGCTAATGGGAATTATATCGGAAGAGCTTTCGATAATAGAATTGGTGGATTTATGATTGCTGAGGTTGCCAGGCTCTTAAAAGAAAATAAAAAGCAATTACCATTTGGTTTGTATGTGGTCAATGCGGTGCAGGAGGAAATCGGATTGCGAGGTGCTGAAATGATTGCACGTCGTATTAAACCTGATATTGCTATTATCACGGATGTGACGCACGATACTACAACACCTTTAATCAATAAAGTGATTGAGGGTGATGTGGCGACAGGTAAGGGTCCTTCTTTGTGTTATGCGCCTGCTGTTCATAATAAATTACTAGCGCTTGTCGAAGAGGTAGCCGCTAAAAAGAAGATTCCTGTTCAGTGGCGCGCACAAAGCCGTAGTACGGGTACTGATACGGATTCATTTGCCTACTCAAATGATGGCTGTCCCTCTGTTTTAATTTCTATTCCACTTCGATATATGCATACAACGGTAGAAATGCTTCATCGTGATGATATTGAAAGTACCATTCGGTTGATGTATGAAACCTTGTTGACATTATCTCCAAAGACCAATCTGCGTTATCTCTGAACTACTTTCCGCTGAACTAGTACCTTTGCGCGGATGGATATTCGTTGCACCCCTGAAGAATTGGCTATACTGCATAAAGTGGCTGCAGGTGCACGTCTGTTGCACCGTGAAACCTATTTAGTAGGGGGCTTTGTTCGTGATAAATTAATGGGCCGTCCCACAACTGATTTAGACTTTGTCTGTATCGGGGATGCTTTGGAGCTAGCAGAGCAGGCAGCTGCTCAATTCAAGCCCAAACCTAAGGTTGATCTATTTAAAACTTTTGGCACTGCTCATTTTCAATTGCGATCTGATCCGCCGATTGATATAGAATTTGTAGGAGCCAGGAAAGAAAGTTATCAGTACACTTCACGTAATCCCTCGGTAACGCCAGGTACCTTGCAAGATGATCAAGAGCGAAGGGATTTTACCATCAATGCATTAGCCATTACTTTGCAGGAGGATAATTTTGGGAAACTCATCGATCCTTTTGGCGGACTGAAGGATTTGGATCAAGGAATTATAAGAACGCCACAGGATCCGGATAAAACCTTTAGTGATGATCCTCTTCGAATGATGCGTGCTGTTCGTTTTGCTACACAACTTGGTTTTGTAATTGAAGAAAATACTTGGGAGGGGATTGTTCGGAATGCCAAGCGTATTGATATTATTTCGCAGGAAAGAATTACGGACGAACTGACCAAAATTCTTTTGGCACCGAAACCTTCTATTGGATTTGATCTGCTTTATAAAGCAGGATTATTGAAATTGATTTTTCCGCAAGTAGTTGATTTAGCCGGTGCAGAGTACAAGGATGGACATGGGCACAAGGATAATTTTTATCATACACTTCAGGTATTAGATAATGTGGCGCAAAAATCTTCAGATTTATGGCTTCGTTGGGCCGCTTTGCTACACGATATTGCTAAGCCTGCTACGAAACGTTTTGAAAAGGGGCATGGATGGACTTTTCATGGTCATGAAGTAGTAGGTGGAAGAATGGTGCCTAAGCTTTTTACAAAGTTGAAATTGCCTTTGCATGAGAAAATGCGCTTTGTAAAAAAATTAGTGGAGTTGCATCTTCGTCCTATTAGTCTTACAAAAGAAAATATAACGGACTCCGCCATTCGCAGATTATTATTTGATGCCGGAGAGGATTTCGATTCTCTCATGATACTCTGTGAAGCTGATATTACTTCCAAGAATCAGACAAAAGTCAAACGCTATCTTGAAAATTTCTTGCTAGTCAGAGAGCGTTGTAAGGAGGTGGAGGAGAAAGATCATATTCGTGCCTGGCA
>SXWI01000140.1 GCA_005791465.1 Bacteroidota bacterium
CATTATTATCCGTTTGGGTTGACGATGAGGGGAGTAAGTAGTAAGGCAATGAACTTCGGAAGCCCTGAGAATAAGAAAGGATATAATGGAAATGAAATACAGAACAAGGAATTTTCTGACGGAAGTGGATTAGATCTGTATGATTTTAATGCACGTACTTATGACCAACAAATAGGAAGGTTCATACAGATTGATCCTGAAAGCGAAGAGGCCGACCAAGAAAGTTGGAGTCCATTTCATTTTGGTTATAATAACCCGATAAGATACGGTGATCCTGATGGAAGAATTCCGATACCCTTAATTGTTGTTGGTGTAAAATTTCTTGTTGGTGCAGCAGTTGAATATGGCTGGCAGGTATACGATAATTATAAGGAAGGTAAAAGGGGTGGAGATATGTGGAAGCCTCAAGGTGCTGGAGGAGTTGGAAAAATAGTACTAAACGGCGCAACAAGTACAGTTGACCCTTCGGGTGGTCTTGGTAAGAAAATTGTAATTGGAACTGCAACCAATGTAGTGGAATCTGTTGGAGGGCAAATTCTTGATGGGAAAAAGGTTGACCCAGGCCAAACTGTTAAAAATGTCATAGTTAGTACCGTAGCGGGTAATGCAAAAGTAGATGGCTCTAAGACTGTGAGTAGCTTGGAGAAAAAAGCTGATAAGTTAGAACGTGTTGCAAAGAATAGACCAAGTGCTAGAAATGGTGTGCAAGCTGCAGAGGCTAGAAATGCAGCTAATAATGCAAATATTAGAAATGAGGCTGCAGGTACAGCAACTACGGAGACTACCGAGAGCACAATAAATAAGAAGACTAGTAATCTTAGTCTTAGTTCTGGTGGTAATGGGGGAGGCTACAATCCCAATGCTCCGAGACAAGATAATACTTATATTAAGAAGCCAGTTTTATTACCCATACATCAATAGTAATATCCTATGAAAAAAGTAAAGTATGGGATAGTGCTTATTGCTTTTATTTTGTTGGTTATGTGGGGTGTTTCTTCGATTGGGAAAACCATTTTTATAAAGTATACTGGCGAAAAGATAGAGGCTATTGTTAGTAAGATACCGTCATCATGTGATAGGTACAACCATATAAATGTTTTATTTAATGGCGAGGACTACGAAGTAAGTATAAGCAGAACAGATTGTCGGGAAAGCTTCTATAAAATAGGCCAAAAAGTAACATTATTAAAGAACAAAAAATACAAGGAACTCGTATGGCCAGAAAGTCAACCCGAATTGTTACCTATCTTAATTATAGCTCTCTTTGTTTTGGCTTATATCAGTATGAAAGGACGGCATAGAAAATAAATTGTATTTTACGAGGCATAAGCTTTTCTTGTAGTGGCATCTCTTAAAAAAGCATCTACAATTGCAAAGAGGTGTGATTTATCATCGTCTTTAAGGCTCTCAATATCCTGCATTCGCTTTACGGTTTTTTTATCCAGCCTGCTTAAAGTTCCTTCCCCGGCTAGATAATCCAGCGATACCCCAAAAGCCTCTGCAATACGTTTGGCAAACTCAATAGAGGGTACTGCTTCCCCTCTTTCATACTTGCCGATAATCTCACGGCTAACGCCGCTTTCTGTGGCCAACTCTGTTTGAGACCAGCCTTTTTGCTTGCGTAAATCGGCGATAATCTTGGCTATATTCTTCATTTTACTACCGTTTTATGTATGATAATGTAAGTGTAAGTACCCCTTTTGATGGAAATTTGTCAAATAATTATTCATTGATGTTTAATAGTTGAACATGCAGGATGCAAATGTTTCAACCTAGATTTGTAAATTATTGAAAAATCAAGTATACTTGTAAAGTGTTGATAAATAAGGAATACGCAATTGATAGTGTTAATTCATTAAAGTGTCATCTGTTAATTCATCAAAAAAGATATTCCAAATGTCAGAAGCAGTATTTAAACATTATGATTTGAAATTGGTAGAGCCGACTTTCGATTCCGCACTAACGGATTTAATCATTGAATTGGATCACTTGCGTAAGAAGCAGTTAGGCGGCTCAACTCACCCTAAAGTGTTTTTTCAGCTGAAACACATCTTCCATACTTTAGAAAGTATCGGATCAGCAAGAATTGAAGGGAATAACACAACAATTGCTGAATACATAGAGACAAAATTATCGGATATCAAGGTCGTTACTCCAAGTATTCGTGAAATTCAGAATATTGAAAAAGCGATGGCTTTTATAGAAGAGAACGTTAGCGACTATCCAATAAACAGGGCTTTTCTTAGTGAAATGCATAAAAAGATAGTTGATGGTTTACTTCCACCACCAGACGGTGAAGGTGATTCAACTCCTGGGGATTACAGAAAAGTAAATTTAAAAATAAATAAATCTTCACATAAGCCACCTGAGTGGTTAGCAGTTGAAGAATACATGAATGAACTGCTTGAATTTGTAAATAAAGACGATAGCCCCAAATATGATTTACTTAAAACAGCAATCGCACATCATCGTTTTGTTTGGATTCACCCATTTGGAAATGGAAATGGTAGAACCGTAAGGTTGTTTACATACGCCATGCTTGTTAAAGCTGGGTTCAACGTTAATGTTGGTAGGATTATTAATCCTACAGCGGTGTTTTGCAGCAATAGAAATGATTATTACAACTTTTTGTCTGAAGCAGACAAAGGCACAGTTAAAGGTCTTACTTCATGGATTGAGTATGTTTTAAAAGGACTAAAAGATGAGATTGAAAAGATTGATAAGTTGTCTGATTATAATTTCCTTCGCAAGGAGATTTTGCTTCCGTCAATCCA
This sequence comes from Bacteroidota bacterium, assembly GCA_005791465.1. Classification (GTDB taxonomy): domain Bacteria; phylum Bacteroidota; class Bacteroidia; order Chitinophagales; family Chitinophagaceae; genus JJ008. Next base: position 2,775 of record SXWI01000140.1, read on the forward strand.
TCATTCTCTAGAACGAAAGTTTATCACAGATGTTGAGGCTAAAATTCTTAAAAGAGTCGTCGAGAAGCAGGTAATTTCAGCATCAGATATAAAAGATTTATTTTCAGGAAAAGCCGATGCAGAAGTATCTCGACAAATCAGAAAATTAATTGATCGTAAAATGTTAATCCCAGAGAAAGAGGGTACACGCAAGTACGTATTAAGATTTGATAATAGTTATTTAATCAGGAGCATTATAAAATTGTTAGGCGACAAAGGTTTTTTGCCAGTTCGTGATGAGGTTTAATTTCGTGTGTTGGGGAGTATGATTTGTATTGACCCTTAAATGACTGGGCATAGTTTTAAAAATAATTAATTCAGTTGATTTTGAATTAGGAGACTAAAATCCAACAAATTAGCTCAAAAGATTTTCAATTAACTTCTAAACTGTCATTGAAATAGGGGCACTTACAAGTTTTACAGGTACAGGGCCTGCATTGCTAATGCCAGCAGGACTTCCAATTAATTTTCCAATACAGTAACTTATGAAAGTAGCAATAACATTATTTTCTATGCTAGTTGGCTTAGCGGTGAATTTATATGCTCAAAAAGAAGCTGTCTTTTGGAAAGGTAAATGCTATGAGGGCTATGTATTTGATACAAGCTATTTAGTTCTTAAATCAGTCAAGCAGCAACAAAGCAGGGCTGTATTATCTTGTGATGAGATAAAAATTGCAGAAAACATTTTAAAAAAAATTGGCTGCTTTGAATACCAATAACATCAATCAAACTGAAGGCTGTCCTAATATAAGTAAAAAGCTGTATAATTATCGTCGTCAGTATTTTGGGTTTACAAACTCAAAAGGAAAAAAAATTATTTGGATAAATATGTTTTGGAATAAAAAGTTTAACAATAAATCAAAGTATGAATTGATCAGCGTAAATGATGGTTGTAGTTACTATTGGAACATAGAAGTAAATATTACAACAAACTCTTTAAGTAACTTGCAGATTAACGGAAAAGGTTAAACAACAAAGCCCCTTACGGGGCTTTTGTTTTACAGCTTGCATCTTCGCCACCGATGACTGGAGCAATAAAATATTTTTTTATCCCCAAACTATTGCTTTTAAAAAAGTTTTCCTCCCTGCCATATTGGCTGTAATGATTTGTGGGCAGGGCTTGCAGAAAAAATAATGATTGGCCTTTGTGTGCAGTTTTTGTTTTAGCACTTACAGCAGCATCGCCCTTAAGCTTAGGCCGATAGACTGCAATTCTTGAGGCTTGAGGAGGTCTTTACTATCCAGTAGCGCGCTGCCACCAAGGAGTCATGATTAAAATCTAAAGCAATAATTTAACTCTCCATTAATCGTTGTTGAGCCTTTTTCAATTTAGTGTTTAAAAAGTCTTGTGAAATATTGACATATCTGTAAAATTCCTTACTCCCAGGAGCGTGGCCAGATATCTTTCTTACAATATGCTCCTCTAGCCCTAACATTAAAAGACTTGTAATGGCAGTTCTTCGCATGGTATGAGATGAAATATGATGATAAAAGCGAAAAGACTCCCCTTCTTTAGTTTTTATTTCAACGGGTTTCCCTTTCCGGTGTCTGATTTTAGGCATAAAATAATCCCACCCCGCACGTCGGCATAATTCTTTAACCTGCAAATTAAGATTCACATTAGATAATCTGGGCAGTATGTAGGTCCCGGAAACACGTTTATATTTTTTTATTATGGCAACTGCATAATCAGGCAGTCCTATTCGCACCAATGAGCCGGTTTTTTGGGTGTGTAGTAGCAAAAAGTACTCACCATCAATCAATTGCAAATTGGTGTACCGTAGCTTCATCAGGTCTTGATACCGTAATCCAACGGTACAGCCAAATACAAAAATATCTTTGGCACGTTTAAGAGATGAGGAAAGTAGATTTTCAAAATCATTGTTACATATTAAAAACTTCAGCTGCTTGGGCGTGAGTATAGCGGGACTAATAGTCTCAGTTGGGATACGTAAAGATTTATAGAAATCACCAGTCGCAATTGACTTATCAAATATTAAATACCGAAAAAATGCTTTCACTACTCGAAATACACTAGATACATAATTGTCATAAAATTTTTTTTCATAAAACAAATAATTATAAAAGGCCTTAAATACAGCTTTCCAATATTTTTTTTCTTTTTGGATTACGCGAACAGAACATCGATTAAGAGGAATTATCCTGAGGCTATATTCTTGACTCAATTCAAATTCATAAAGCAGTTTTTGAACACATTTATATTGAATAATAGTTCCTTTTGAAATTTTTTTCCCCGTAGAAATTTGTCTTCTCCCAGCAACAGAGGCTCGAATAAATAACTCAAATTCTCGATTAACCAAAATTGATTTCTGCATTTTTTCAATCAAGGTAAAAAAAGAAGAAGTAACCAATTACAACAACAAATTTTTGTTGATCCGCCGCATAAACTCATCTCTGTAGGTGCGGCTAATTAAGATTTCTTTTTTGGAACGAATAAGCCGCACAAAACCTTTTTCAACAACGCTAATATTATCTAACGGAATGATAAAAGATTTATGAACTCTAACAAATCGGTTTGAGGCTAATTGAGCTTCAATATCACGCATGGTAGAATAAATTAAAATGGACTTACCCGCGGCCAAAATAGCAATGTAATTACCTTTTGCTTCAATATACTCTATGTCGTCCAACTGGATTCGCACCATTTTACCTTTAACAGATGTTTGCACAAAAATATAATCACCCAAAAATCGTTCGTCAGTAGGTGGCATTATTTCTTGCGTACCAAAACGCCGGATGGCGCGCATAAACCGTTCAAACGAAATAGGTTTCATTAAAAAATCGAGCGCGGCCAATTCATAACTTTCCAGGGCAAACTCCGAGTAAGCGGTACAAAAAATGATCTGCGTGGTATTAGGTACCTGCTGCGCCAGAATTAAACCGGACAACTTATTCATGTTAATGTCTAAAAATAATAGCGCAGGCGGCGTTTGCTGAACTGCTAATAAACCTGCTACAGGATCGGTGGACTCCCCAAGTAGGCTTAGTGATTCTGTGCGAAAAATAAAAGTTTTTAAAATATCTATCGCGGGCTGTTCATCGTCAATGATGTAGCAAGTGATCATGAATTAACTCATTACCTGTAACTCAAATATATAATTTTCATCTTTGCAAGTAACGTTCATCTCATATTTATCCTTAAAAGCAGCCTCCAGCCGTCGTCGTAAATTAGAAAGGCCGATTTGGGTGGAAGTATGCATAGTGCGAGCAGTACTGACTTTGTTTTAACAATAAAAGTAAACACGCGACTGCGTCAACACAACTCGGATAATCAATGGACTACTAATAGGCTGTATATCTCCGTACTTAAAAGCATTCTCTACAATGGTGATAAAAGAAAGCGGGGGTACCATTTGATCGGTAACAACCCCTTTTACCTGCAATTGTATAGCTTGCCTATTTTGAAATCGTAAGCAATAAATATCTAAGAGAATTTCTAAATATTCGAGCTCTTTGCGTACAAAAACCTTGCCACTTTCAAGATCAATTGAATCGATAGAGTAGCGCATGATGGCCGAAAGTTTTAAAATATTTTGGGCTAAAGCAGGAGAAAAGAGTAAGGCCTCCGAATAAAATGTATTCAGCGTATTGTGTAAAAAATGAGGGTTAATTTGAGCCCGCAAAAACGCATACTCATATTGCAGCTTTTCTTCAATAGCCTTGAGTTCTTGCTGCTTGAGTTGCCAATTTTCAATTTCACGCAGTGCTTTAGCATGTAATAACCGACGAACTAAATGTTGATCAGTTATTATTTTTTTTATATAGAAGTAGAGTAAGGCAAAAGAAAAAAACCGGACGTACCCTCGTATGGCATCTTGTAAAAATGGTTTAAGCTCTCTACTAGTAAAAAGTACAACCTGAAAAGAAGGTAAAAACAGGTATAAATATAGATAGCCTAAAATAGCCATCAGAATAAATATGATAAAAAAAGAAGCCACCAACCATATCAACCCCTTCTTATAGAAAATAGTTAAAAAGCATACGCTTACATAAAAAGTAACAATAAAGGGTATAAGAAATATAGTCGTTTCTATAAAACCAATAGTTGGCCTGGTTAGCAAACTGGTAAAATAAAAATAAAGCGCATACAGCAACCAAGCCAAGAGATGTGCAAAAAAAAGTTGATATTCTTTTATCTTCTTTTTAGCACGTCTACCCATAGAAGACAAATTTAGGTATTGATCAGAACACCTGCCATCATTAAATCATTAAATTGAGCAGGGTTCAATTCGGTAGCTGTTACAATTTGTTGGTCGGATTGTTGTAAAAATGCATAAAGAGCAGGAGGAATCATAAAGGACATATAATTTTTTTTCATTAATAAGATATAATTATTCTCCAGCATAAACAACCCAAAGTCGCGACTATTAAACCTAAAAAATTCGTTGGGGTTGCAATCAACTTTTCGAAGTGAGAAGGGTAAAACAGGTTCGGCAACGGCAAACTTATGTAAGTAAAGCAGCGATTCCCATTGACCCGGATCCTGGTGAAGATAGGTTGCAATAAAAGAAAAAAGTGTGGTTGTGGCACGCTGTACATAATTTTCGCGGTCCTTACAGTGTGCAGGTTCAATACGTACGCCAAAATACAAAACACTCTTTCCTGCGTGTTTCCAAACACTAACCAAGGGCAGTATAGGCACGTTGGCAATATGCGAAAGAGTAGCTACTCCTTTACGTGCCTTGATCGCTTTAGCTAGAAACGGGATGGTCAAACAGTTGCTGCTGCTAAAGGTTGGATCTCCTGCACCCGTATTTCCATCTATATATACTACCAGCGAATAGCCTTGTTTAATAGCTCGTAACATTTGGAGGGCAGAGGTAGGGGATTCGGCATCAATAATTTTAAATGTTGTCTGTGCATTGTTGGCTGCGTAAGTGGTATACAATTTTTGAATACCCTCACGTTGCTTAGCAAGCACACTACTAGAAACAACTAAGGCAAAAGGAATTGCGTGTGTTGCCAACACCATATTAATTAATCGATATGACCCGTAATGAAACGTGCACAAAATAGCGGGCTTGGTTTTTAACTGAAATAGATCGCTACTGGTAATTCCCGAAAGAGTAACTCCATTTAGTATACTGGCTTGAAATTGTTCAAGAAAACTGATCCGCTGCATAAAAAGTATTTTTTCAAAAAGTGCTGTATGATCATGGCTGCTAACCGAAGGAAAATAATTTGTTAAACTAGCACTCACAATTGCAGCTTGTCGCTTGTACAGCTCGTTTGAGTGTTTAATAAGTAGATCAATTTCTTTTTTTGCTTGCGTAACTATGCAAGCATACTTATCATTATTCATAAAATAGATTTTAAAAAAAAGGAACCAAATGGTTCCTTAATTAAATGCAACGGGTTAACAACTAGAAGTCGCCAAAGCACGAAGACGTTATTTCACCCAAGGTTTGCTCAAGTTGATTTAAAGTAATAGGGTTTGCGAGAATGGAAGCATTGTCTTGCATGTTACTTGTTTAAAATGAAAAATTTTATTAACAAGCAAACCTGTAGACAGAATCAGGTAATACAAAAAATATTACCTGTGCAACTACATTCGAATTACGAAATCACGTATTTGAATGATAAAAGATAAAAGCAATAATTAATGTAAAATTTTCTACTACTCCTCTACCCCAATAGCCCGATAGATCGCATCTTGGATGCGTCCTCTGATTTGCAGTTGGCCTAGTAAATTATTGGCACGAGTGGGATTAACTCGGTTGGAAAGAAATACATAAACCAGCTCTTGTTTGGGGTCAACCCAAACACAGGTACCTGTAAAACCAGTATGACCAAAAGTAGCAGGAGAAGCTAAAAGAGAAGGATAGGGATCTTTTTTGAACTGATTATCTTTTTCTGGTTTATCAAATCCCAGACCACGACGGCTATTTTCCAATTGATAATTAGTAAACAGTTGGATCGTGGATTCTTTTAAATAACGTCTGCCATTAAACTTCCCTCCTTGTAGTAGCATTTGATAAAGCATGGCCAAATCATATGCATTGGAAAATAATCCGGCATGTCCTGCTAGACCACCGAACAAGGAAGCGCCCTCGTCGTGAACATCTCCACGCATCGTTTGCTTTCTGAACTGTGTTTCAGTTTCGGTGGGAACAATAGATTGCACCGGAAAACGGCGACGAGGAGTGAAGCCTGTAGTATACATCCCTAATGGACGGTAAAAATTATCCTGCACATATTGCTCCAATGTTTTACCAGTGAGCTGCTCAACAATCAATCCTAAAAAAATAAAATCATTATCGCTATACACATAATTGCCTTGTGGCCCCAGCGGACTTTTTAAAATACGGGAGAGCAGGGTGTCTTTCCAATCGTCTCTCCGGTATAAATTTTCTGCAACCCGTACGGTGAACCCTTTTTTAGCTACCGTAGCGTACAAACTCGTATCAGGGTTGCCTGTTGCATCGATGGTTTCTTTATAGAATGGAATAAAAGGAACCAGTCCAGCCTGGTGCAATAAAATGTCTTTTATACTCAAAGATTCTTTGTCTGATCCCTTAACCCAAGGCAGGTAGTCTTTGAGTTGCCCTGACAATTTCAACTTTCCCTCTTCCACTAATTTCATAACGGCCACCGTAGTAGCTGAAATTTTTGTCACAGAAGCCAGATCAAAGATATGCTCAGGTTTTATGGGTGTAGCGTCAGTAACCGCTTGCTGCCCTACTGATTTTTGGTAGAGGATTGTACCACGTTGAACAGCAAGTACCACTGCACCCGGATATGCTTTTTTTGCAAGCCCCTCCTCTAGTATGTAATCGACTTCTGCTAACCGCTTTCTGAGTTGAACGGAAGAACGCTTTCCTTTGGGTTGTTGCACTCCATCTCCCAACGAAAAATCACAAACATTTACCTGCAAGCGACCGCGGGCCGGAAAATCACCTTGTAGCCAATCTGCTGCAATTTGATTGGTGATTGAATCATCTTGTTGTAGAGCCACTAATGAGTTGGCTGAACAGAAATTTTTTGCAGCCAACACGTTGCCAAAAAGTAGCGTGAGTGTACTATCGCCCTGTAATGCATTACCCAGGTATGTAGCAGCCGTACTGATATTAAAATTATTCATTGGCTTATTGGCATAATCATGTAAGCCCACTAATACAATATCATAGCCATTTGTCTTTACTGCTGTCAAGATAGAGTCGGCCTTGAGAATAGAGTCCCGATACATCAAATGAAAGGAGGTAGCGCTCCAATCTTGCTGTAACCGTTTTCCAAAAACAGAAAGCTCTTTGCCTCCTAATTGCACATAAGCAACACGTGGCTGCTCTTTTTTGAGTTGTGTACGTAATGCAGCGGGCATTTGTCTAAGTAGCGTAAGTCCCTTGCGTGCGGCCTCCTGACGTAAAGCAGTAGAACGCTCATTCAGGTCTGCAACCAAATTGGTGGTATCTACAAATTGTGGACGATTTAACCCCAACCCATATTTTGCGCTGAGTACTTTTTTAACCTTAGCATCTACTTCAGCTTGTGTGAGCCTTCCATCATTGATAGCTTGTTGTATAACCTGGATAGATTCTGAAACACTGGCTGGCAAACAAAGCATGTCATTTCCTGCAATAATTGCTTCTACGGCAATGGTTCCGCCTGGATAATGTTTTGCAATTCCTTTCATCTCCAAGGCATCCGTAAAAGTGAGTCCCTGAAAATTCAACCGATTACGTAATACGCCGGTGATTGCAGGTTTTGAAATAGAAGTTGGTCGATTTGAAGTGGTATCGATAGCCGGCACTGAAAGATGTGCCACCATGGCGCTACCAATTCCAGCTTCAAAAACTTTTTTAAATGGATATAATTCTACGGCATCCAGTTGATTCAAGGATTTACTGATGATTGGTAAATCGTAGTGTGAGTCAACATCTACATCGCCATGTCCTGGAAAATGTTTTGCGCATGCCATAACTCCCACATCTTGTATCCCCTTTGTAATGGCTACTGCAAACCGTGCCACTTTTTCTTTGTCGGCGCCAAAAGATCTAAATCCAATAACCGGATTGTTTGGGTTATTATTTACATCTACTACGGGCGCATAGTTTACATGAATACCCAGTCGCTTACATTGTTCGCCCATGGCTAACCCAATGCGGTAGGACAAAGATGGATCATTGACCGCCCCCAAGCTGAGCTGATAAGGCAAACGGTCTACGCTATCTAAGCGCATGCCTACTCCCCATTCTCCATCGATGGTTATCATCAAAGGAGTTTTTGCAATAGACTGGTACTGGTTGGTGAGTAAGGCTTGTCTCACAGGTCCACCCTGAAAAAAACAAAGTCCGCCCACATTATAATTTCTTATGTCATTCTCCACCTTAGCGATGTGATCAGCTCCTAGGTTAGAATGCGCACGGATCACCATCAGCTGTGCAATCCGTTGATCCGGAGTCAGACTGTTAAAAACACTATCCACCCACTTTTGCTGGGCGCGTTCCCGATTACCTTGTGCGTTGGTGTTTAAAGAGGCTGCCAGTACCAGTAGCAAGCAAGCCTGTTGAATCAGTATTCTCATTGGTTAAAAGTACTCCATTTGAATCAAGTAATTATTGGCTGCATCGGGGGCAAAGCCGTATTTTTGAAGGCTCGATAAGCGCCACCCCTTGATACAGGTTTTACCCGATCATATTGCCAATCAGATTGCCGCCGGTGAGGTCATTCAGCGCCCCGCCAGTGCGGTCAAAGAGTTATTGGAGAATGCCGTGGATGCGGGCGCAAGTTCCATTGAGTTGATTATTCAGGACGCTGGTAAATCCTTGGTACAGGTAGTAGATAATGGAAAGGGGATGTCTATTGAGGATGCCCGTCTTTGTATTGCCCGACACGCCACTTCCAAAATAAGCAGTATTGAAGATCTGTTCCATATCAGAACCATGGGTTTTCGTGGCGAGGCATTGGCCAGTATTGCCGCCGTGGCACAGGTAGAACTAAAAACAAAACAAGCTACTAACGAGGCGGGTATTTTTATAGAGGTTGAGCATAGTGCTATAACGCGGGAGGAACCCATTGGTATGGCCACCGGTACCAGCCTGGCCATGAAGAATTTGTTTTTCAATATTCCAGCTCGTCGAAATTTTTTGAAGAGCAATGCAGCCGAGATGCGTCATATTGTGGAGGAGTTTACAAGAGTAGCCCTGGCTTTTCCAGCTATTCAATTTTCACTGCACGCTAATAATCAGCAGCTCTACCAACTGGAATCCGGTAGTTTAAAACAACGAATTGTCCAATTATTAGGTAATAATTATGCTTCCAAACTAGTAGGGGTTCAAGAGGAAACAGATTACTTAACCATTCGTGGTTTTGTAGGCAAGCCAGATTCTGCACGCAAAACAAGAGGAGATCAATACTTTTTTGTCAATAATCGATTTATTAAAAGTTCGTATCTCCACCATGCCGTGATGAACGCTTTTCAGGCATTATTACCAGCCGATCATTTTCCGTTATACGTGCTGTTTATTGATTTAGATCCACAGCAAGTAGATATCAATGTTCATCCAACCAAACAAGAAATAAAGTTTGAGGACGAAAAAATTGTATACGCATTTGTCCAGGCCGCCATCCGTCATGCCTTGGCACAATTTAGTATCACTCCTACACTTGACTTTGAGTTAGATGCTTCGATCCAGCAATTGGATTCGATCCAACAACCCTTCACTGAGCAAAGAAGATCGGCTATTCAAGATGGTAATTTGTATCAGCATTTTACCCAGAAAAATCAAGCCCATCGGATTGAACCAGATTCCACACAACCTGCCAAAAACTGGAAACCATATCAGCCACTTGCTGCTGACTACAAAAGCAATGTAAAAGAAGAGGCCTTAGCTGCAACAAGATTGGATTTGCACCCTACAACTGCCACGGATTCAATTTCCGTATTTCAACTTTTAAACTCTTATATCCTTTTTTCACAAGCCAGCACATGCACGTTGATCGATCAGCAAGCAGCACATGAAAGAATTCTCTACGAGAAGTTTATTCAACAGCTTGCAAATAAAAAAGCAGCTACCCAGCCTTCGTTATTTCCCACTACACTCTCACTAAACCCAACCGATGCCAGCTTACTGGAAGAGTTGCTAGCAGATTTAACAGCGGTAGGATTTTTAATTCATAAGTTGAATAAACAAGAATTTCAAATTCAGGGTATTCCCGCTGGATTTGAAAATGGCAAAGAGGAAAGTTTATTAGAAGCTGTTTTGGAAGAATACAAACACTTCAATGCCGCGCTGGCCTTACCGCTTCATGAAAAATTATGCCGCAGTTTAGCTAAACAACAAGCCATCAAAACAGGAACACAACTAAGCGAACGGGCAATGAAACAGTTAATCACCGATTTATTTGTTTGTAACGAACCACACTTATCTCCATTTGGGGTGCCAACGTTTAGAACATTACAAAAAGAAGAAGTAGAACAGCTGTTGCTGAATCGCTGATCAATACGTTGCCCGGATATGGGTTAAAAACTTTTCAATTTGTTTTCTGATTTCAGTGGAACTAGAGCGATGGTTATTCACTAAGGTTGAAAATAAAAGCAATTTTCCTTTTTTAGTATAGAGATACCCACTCAAGGCAACTACGCCACTGAGTGTTCCCGTTTTTGCATAGATCGCTCCACTTTCTTGTTTGTAATAGCTAGCCAAGGTGCCCTCTCCACCGGTAGGAAAAATTACTTTGATTCGGTCCATGCCAAATTGATCCTTCATTTTTTCCAGGATACGCACAAAGTCCTGTGGTGAAAAAAGATTATACCGACTCAAACCAGATCCATCAGCCCAACGAGGTTGCTGAGGAAGATCGGCAAAATCGGTTTTCAGTAAAGTATCGATTACTTGCTCATCACTCATCTGATTCAGCATCTGTTGACTGACCATTAATAAGGATTGCTCTGCAAAGAAATTATCACTTCGATGCATGAGCGGTTTGAGTAAAGAATCAGTAGGAATAGAATAAATTAATTTTCCGGCAGGTTTTCTGCTGGATAATTGTACGGTGGAGGTAATCCCAATTTGCTGTAACGTGTCTTGCAAAAACTGAAAGGCGGTAACACCGTCCTTGGTTTTAAAAGGTATGGTAGCCCCTCGAAAAGTACGAGAAGCGGAAACAACATTAAATTGATTCTGATCGGGCAA
>SXWI01000024.1 GCA_005791465.1 Bacteroidota bacterium
ACGTATGGCCAAGCCATTTTTAAGCTGATAGCAAAGAGAGTCTTCTGTTTCTTCAATAAGTTCAGGAGGCTGTGCTGTCAAGAATTTTTCTTTGATAGATTCTTTTGAGGTCCCAATTACAAAGGACAGCTCCTTAAGAGTAGGTAACTGTCTTCTAAAATCCCCAGTTACAGCTACATTTTCCTGACCAAACTGTTGATGTAAGAATGTTTCAATCGTAGGTAAAAGTGCTTCGATCTCTGCGAATAAAAAATGTCCTTTATGTTGCAGTAGGAATCGGATCGAGTTTTCTATGGATACCTGTGTTTTTTCTCCAAATCCTTTGTAATGGAGAAGTCTGTTTTCCTGACAGGCATACAATAATTCGCCCATGGATTCAATACCCATCTCTTTCCAAATGGTATGAATCTTTTTGGGACCCACTCCTTTTATTTGAAGCATTTCAATTACTCCACTAGGCGTATTGCTAATGAGGTCATCTAGGATCGTAAGTTTACCTGTTTCAATAAGCTGGGATAGGGCACCGGCCACGCTAGATCCAATACCCCGTATATTTTTCCAATTTTCAGGATTTGTGTTGGCGAGGGGATAGGGTAATTTTTCAATGGTAAATGCCGCTGCAGCATAGGACTTGGATTTAAAAGTGTCGGATCCATGGATGTCCAATAGTTTTGATAAAAGGTCAAGTTGTTCGGCTAGCTGTGCGTTTTCCATTTTCACGAAGTATGAAGGGCAGGGATTAAATGAGAAAGTCCCCCGTTTTCGGAGGACTTTCTATCAAGTGGAAGAGAAGTGTTACTTCTTCTTCTTAGCAGCTTTTTTCTTAGCGGCTTTCTTCTTTTTTGGAGCGGCTTTTTTCTTAGCAGCTTTTTTCTTAGTAGCCATTGTTTAGAATTTAATGGTGTTAGGAAAATGGGTTATCGGTAGTAAAAATAATCATATTTTTTTACTAACCAAATTTTTTTAAATAAATTTTAAAAGCTGTCGAAATAGCTTTTTAGGCTTCAGCTGGTGCTACAGAAACAAATGTTCTGTTGTTGCGTCCTTTTTTGAATTCAACAACACCATCTGTTAATGCAAATAGAGAAAAGTCTCTACCAACGCCAACATTTTTTCCAGGATGATAAACGGTACCACGTTGACGTACGATGATGTTACCAGAGATGGCAGGTTGGCCACCAAATATTTTTACACCTAAGCGTTTGCTCTGTGAGTCGCGGTTATTCTTTACACTACCTTCACCTTTCTTATGTGCCATGGATGTGTTTTTTTAATGGATGATAAAAATTAAGCGATGCTTACAACTTTAATTTTAGTGTAAGCGGTACGATGACCTTTCTTTTTATGAAATCCTTTTCTTCTTTTCTGTTTGTAGGCAATAACAGTATCGCCTTTAACTTGATCAAGAATTTCAGCCTGCACCTTAGAACCGTTGTTAGCGCCAACGGATAACTTTCCATTCGCATCTACCAGCAATACTTCAAGGTTTAGCTTATCTCCTGCATTACCTTCTACATGGGGGACATACAGCGTTTGGTCTTTTTCAACCTTGAACTGCTGACCGGCCACTTTTACAATAGCTACCATACACTAAAAATTAGGACGGCAAAGGTAGGGGAAAAAGGTGAATCGCCCAACGGAAAATACAACTCATTCAAAGCCAATTGGGCAGGATATTTGACCAAGGGTTTACTATATTTACCATTCTTAAATTTGCGCCTGTCCGCTAGCGGTTCTGATCCATGAAAATAAAGTCATTTTTCGCAAAGCCCTTTGCCGCTTACGTCCACCGGAATATCCGCAAGGAAATGCATAATGCATTAAATGACCAGCAACGCATTCTTCAATATCTTATTGAAATAGGACGGAAAACACAGTTCGGAAAATCAGTCAAATTAGCAGATACTAATGATTATCAATCATTTAAAGAGTCTGTTTCTTTGCAGGATTATGAAGGACTGAGGCCATGGATTGAAAAAATTAAGGGGGGTGGGCAAAATGTATTGTGGAAGGGGAAACCTCTCTATTTTGCCAAGACCTCCGGAACCACCAGTGGTATTAAGTATATACCAATAACTAAGGATTCCATTCCAAATCACATCAATACAGCCCGGAATGCCCTTTTATGTTATATGGCTGAAACTGGAAATACCCGTTTTGCAGACGGAAAGCTGATTTTTTTATCAGGGTCTCCAGAGTTGGAGCGGGTGGGTGGTATTCCAACTGGGCGTCTGAGCGGTATAGTAAACCATCATATACCCAGTTATTTGCGTTCCAATCAACTTCCTTCTTTTGAGACTAACTGTATTGAGGAGTGGGAGGAAAAGCTTTCAAGAATTGTGGAGGAGACTATCCGGGAGAATATGACATTAATTAGCGGTATCCCCCCTTGGATGCAAATGTATTTTGATGCATTGATCGAGCGGGGTGGTCAAGCGGTGGGTGAGTTATTCCCAAATTTTAGCGTTATGGTGCAGGGGGGTGTCAATTTTGAGCCCTACCGAACAAAGTTGATGGAAAGTATTGGTCGAAAAGTAGACACCATCGAGTTGTTTCCTGCTAGTGAGGGTTTTTTTGCATTTCAGGATACCCTGGATCAGCCCGGCTTATTGCTCAATACTAATAGTGGCATTTTTTTTGAATTTGTACCAACAGCCGAACAGGGTAATACAAATCCAAAGCGTCTCTCTTTAGCAGAAGTAAAAGTGGGCGAGAATTATTCTCTCATAATAAATAGCAATGCAGGATTATGGGGGTATGAAATTGGAGATGTAGTTCGTTTTGTATCCGTTGATCCCTATCGGATAATTGTGGTAGGGCGTACCAAACATTTTATTTCAGCTTTTGGCGAACATGTTATTGGAGAGGAGGTCGAATATAGTTTGCAACAAGCTTGTCAAGAATTCTCCGTATCAGTTAGAGAGTTTACAGTAGCGCCCCGGGTTAGTAAGGATCAAGAAAAATCCTGCCATGAGTGGTTTATTGAGTTTGATCAGCCACCCGCAGACCTTCATGCGTTTGCGCAGCGGGTGGATTCATGTTTGCAGCAAAAGAATGTATACTATAAGGACTTAATTAGCGGATCTATTTTAAGTCCCTTGCAAATTCAGGTTGTTCCCAAAGGGGGGTTCATTAATTACATGCGCTCTATTGGCAAATTGGGTGGTCAAAATAAAGTTCCTCGATTAAGTAATGACCGCGCAATTGCTGATGTTTTAATTTCATTCACCTCATTCAATTGATTTCTTACATGCATCAATCCTCTTCTCAACGACGTATTGCAATATTTGGTTCAACAGGTTCAATCGGTACACAGGCGCTAGACGTTATTGCCGCCAATCCAACTTTATTTTCTGCCGAGGTATTGACGGCACAACAGAATGAACAGCTGCTGATCGAGCAAGCAAAACAGTTTAAGCCTAACATCGTGGTGATTGGGGATGAAAAAAAGTATGTTGTGGTTAAAGAAGCATTGGATCCTCTTGGTATTAAAGTTTTTGCAGGTGAAAAAGCATTGGAAGAAGTTGCCGCACTAGATTGTTATGATCAGATGCTAGCTGCAATTGTTGGTTACGCAGGGCTAAGACCTACGTTGGCCGCAATCCGCCAAGGGAAAAGTATTGCACTAGCCAACAAGGAAACATTGGTGGTAGCTGGTGATATTGTCATGCGAACTGCCTTTGAGAATAAAGTACCCATATTGCCAGTTGATTCAGAACATTCCGCAATTTTTCAATGTTTGGTAGGGGAGGTTCATAATAAAATTGAAAAGGTCATTTTAACGGCTTCGGGTGGTCCCTTCCTTGGAAAGAAAACCAATTATTTGGTGAATGTAAAGCGTGAACATGCTTTGCAACACCCTAATTGGTCTATGGGTGCAAAGATCACAATTGACTCGGCTACTTTAATGAATAAAGGATTGGAGATGATTGAAGCACGTTGGCTCTTCAATCTAAAACCGAGTGAAATTCAAGTAGTGATTCATCCGCAAAGTATCATTCACAGCATGGTTCAATTTCAAGATGGAAGTATAAAAGCGCAAATGGGATTACCCGACATGAAACTTCCTATTCAATATGCCATGGCATTTCCACAGCGAATTTCAAATGAATTTCCACGTTATGATTTCAGGTCGGTTCGCAGCCTGACTTTTGAAGATCCAGATGTTAAAACATTCAGAAATTTAGCCCTGGCTACC
>SXWI01000141.1 GCA_005791465.1 Bacteroidota bacterium
AACCTTACCAGTTACGCTCTGCTGTGCCATCAATGTGGAAAAACAGAACGTTACTAGCGAAACGAGTAAGAGCAATTCTTTTCTCATTAGCAACTGATTTTTAAAATTTAGTTTGGGCTATCAAATGCAATATACCTACCGGAGGGCAATAATTAGCACGTGAAAGCTGCATGCGAACTTAACAAAATATTCACAAAAAATAAAAAGTAACTAAAAATTGAATTTGAAAAAAAGGAAAATGGAATATATATAATTGATATTCATTACATTAAAGAGGGTTTAACTCCTTTTCCATATCCTCCCTTGAAAATAGCCCTTCGTTAATGGATAAAAATACAGTGGCTACCCCATTTCCGATAAAGTTAGTAACAGCCCTGGCTTCGGACATAAAGCGATCTACTCCTAATAAAAGTGCCAGCCCTTCCACTGGAATTACTTTTACAGCGCTTAAGGTAGAGGCCAAGATAATAAACCCACTACCAGTAACACCTGCTGCTCCTTTTGAGGTCACCATTAAAACACCAAATATGGTTGCCACTTGGCCAACTGTTAAATCCACTTGAAAGACTTGTGCCAGAAAAATGATGGCCATAGAGAGATAGATAGATGTTCCATCCAAATTGAAAGAGTAACCAGTAGGCACTACTAAACCAACTACCGAACGATGACATCCCATCTTTTCTAATTTATTCATTAGGGAGGGAAGCGCTGCTTCAGAGGAGGAGGTGCCTAGAACAATCAAAAGTTCGTCCCTGAGATAACGCAAAAACTTCCAGATACTTACTTTATAGTAGCGTAATATGGCCCCTAGTACAAATACTATAAAAAGAAACATTGTTACGTAAACACATAACATCAATTTGCCCAATGGGAGCAGTGCTGCAAGACCGTATTTCCCAATGGTGAATGCCATGCCCCCAAAGGCCCCGATCGGCGAAAATTTCATCACCCACCCCAACGCCTTAAAGAGATATCCTGCTACCCATTGCACTTTTTCCAACACAACAGCTTTGTAGCTGGAGCGATTTAAGAAAAGCCCAAGAAGAATAGATAGTAACAAAAATTGTATAGTAGAATTTTCTCTAAAAAATGAAAGCAGCGATATCCCTCCACTTTTTTGAAAAGAAGTAACGGATGAGGAGTTAATACCTGTTGTTGCAATTCCAGCTCCTGGTTGTATCACATACGCTACTACTACTCCTATTAATAAAGCGATAGTAGTCACTACTTCAAAGTAAAGGATGGCTTTACCTCCTATCCTACCAACACGTTTTAAGTTATCCATTCCACAAATACCCGAAACAATAGTTACAAAAATAATAGGGTTAATAAAGAGCTTTACTAACTCAATAAAATATTTGCCCAGCGGTTGCATGGCAACAGCAGTAGTGGGGGAATAATGACCTAAAACAACTCCGGACAAAATAGCAAGCAGGACCCAAAAGGTGAGGTTCTTTCTAAGATGCTTCAAGGTAATTACTGTGCTTGATTAATAATACTATGGACCACCTGGTTACACAAAACAATCTCCTCTTTGCTTACTTGCATGATTCGAAAAGTTTCTCCGTCCTTATCAAAATAATTAAAAACAGTTGGCAAATTAGAGGGCAATTTTCCTGTAATGGCTTTAACAAAACTTAGGGCAACCAAAAAAGTACCCAGCGGGCTGGGGTGTGATCCATCTGAATGATAAAGTACTGCTTGAGGAGACCTTTTCAATAACTCCTGCCAACAATCACCTACACTAACCCTGGAAGCTCCACACTGTTTTGCTAATCGCGAATAAGCGCTATTGATAACCCCTTGCGTTTCCGGCGTTTTTTCTCGTGACCATGTATTATAAATGAAGGGTCTAGCTTTTTTACTTTTGATTAGTTCACAGAGCAACCCACCGTAATACAACAAACTATCTGGCGCTTCAATTGGACGCATGCTATGGTCATGAAAAACCACAATATCATAGCTGCCATTTTGAATCAAGGTTTTTGACTTTAATCCCTTTAGCTCATTCCAATGTTCTCCCAAGTTTGTTCCACCTACCGTAGATTTTGTGCAAATCAATTTTGTATCGAGACTATCAGAAATCAGCGATACCATCTGTATGAGGTTATTGTAGTACGTATATGAATTTCCTACAAATAACACACGTAGAGTGTCACGGTTTGATCTTGCTTGCAAGTTAGAGCTAAGCAACAAAACAAAAAAAGTCAATAGCAAATATCCACTCCTCAACTTCACAAAATTGATTTTAATTAATCGAGCCTAGTTAAAACCCTTCATTTTGAACCATGTTAGGGTTGTTCTGAACCTGTGAAATTGGAATAGGCAGAATTGTTCTATAATAATAACTGCTGGTAGTAGTGCTATATTGAATTAAACGAGAAGTACTATTGCCAGCGGAATTAATTTTTACATAATTAGTCTTTGTACGATTCAAGTCAAACAAACGCTGACCCTCCAATGCAAATTCCTTACGACGCTCCACTACTATACTATCCAAATAGGCTGCAGCCGTGATACTCCCGGTAGGAGGTGCCCCTAATGTAGCTGCAAATAATCGCGTGGTGGAAGCTGTATCGCGAGAGCGACGAATCAGATTAATGTCCGTGAGAGAGGCATTTAACGCAGCCGCATCTCCGTTTTGAACTGCAATACGTGCTAATGCTTCTCCCCTGCTTAGATACATCTCGGCCAATCTGAATACCTTGATATTTTCAGCATAGGTAGAGATATTCGAATACTTCAAGCAAAGGGGCACGTTGACTTCACCACCTATTGAATTTCGATTACCTAGTTCTACGAAACGACGACGTGCATCTGTTGGTGTATACATTTCATATAGACCCTTGAAGGTGGACAAGGTGGTTCCTGTGCTTCTGCTATTCATGGATTGACGGGTAGCTAAACATTCGCCATAGCCCTGCTGACTACACAAATAAGAATAGCTATCTGTACCAGGATTATCGGTGGCATTATTTGAAACCTCAAAGATTGATTCAACATTACCGATAGTCTGAAAACTAGTGAATAAAGTAGCGTAAGGAAAAAGGCTGTAACGATTAGATGCAATAACAGCTGAAGCAGCAGTCACTGCAGTAGGCCAATCCTCTTTGTAAACTGCAACACGTGCCCGCAATGCTAATGCGCCCAAGCGATTCATACGAATTTTGAAAAATGCAGTGCTAGCCGACCCATTGATAATAACATCCCCTGTAGCAGGCAGTCTATTGATTGCCTCCTGGATATCTTTTTCGATTTGGGTATATACCTCTGCAGCTGTATTTCGCTTTGGATACACAACTTCAGTAACATTTGTGATTGGAGTCAAGACCAAGGGAACACATAGATGACTTCCATCAGCAGTGTGATTAAGTGGCCTTGAAAAAAACTTTGCTAGATCAAAATATGCCATGGCACGCACAGCATAGGCCTCCCCAACCATCTGTTTTACTTCGGCTATTTCAATGGAAGTAGCAATACCTTGTAGCTTGGTTTCATTGGCAATGATTGCATTAGCATTGGTAATAACACGATAAATCTGCGACCACATCCTGCTTACGTTTGCGTCAGTGGCCGTATGTGTCATCGTGTTCATTCCTGTATAGCGATTACCTGTTTTAACACTTCGTGTCATATTATCCGAGAGCACCTCTGGAATCACCATAGCATCTCTCCCATAATAACTGTAAGACTGCATGAGTGAATACAGGCCATTTACAGCAGCTCGGGCAGTTGGCATACTGGAAAATACATCCTCGGTAAATACGCTTTGCTGAGGCTTTAAATCGGTAAAACTTTTTTTACAAGACGCCAGTAGTATCAGCGAAAGGAAAAGAAGAATACTATTTTTCATGATATATTAAATTAAGTTGATTAGAAGGTAATGTCGAGACCAAAAAGTATTGTGCCGAAAATCGGCGGATTTTGACTAAGCGTTCCACTTATGTCTGTCTCGGGGTCTGTGTTAAATCGCTTGTCTTTAACATAGGTGAATAAATTCTGTCCGCGCGCATATACCCGCATAGAACTAATTTTTGACTTAGCTAAGTATTGCTTAGGCACCGTGTAGGTAAGCGATATATCACGTAGACGAATATAACTTCCATCATAAATAAAGCGGCTGCTTTCATAGCTACCTGCTGATGACTGTGTACCTAGAAATACCGGCTTGGGCACATCCGTGATTTGGCCTGGTCTTGTCCAACGACGGCGATACTCATATTTGCTTAAGCCATTGCTCTGATCAGTAAATCCAAGATTCGCATCTGATTTTTGTAAGTAACCATACGAATCATAAATCTGATTACCCCAGAAAACATATAACTGAAAACTTAATTTAAAGTCGCCGTAGGATAAATTGTTGGTAATACCTCCGAAGAATTTAGGCAATGCACTACCCATAGCTATTCGAGGCAACGCAGTTGTAAATACATTGGTGGTAGAATCCTTGCGATCATTCGTATACCAAAGCGCTTCCCCATTCGCTGGGTTCACTCCCCCATAGGCACGCTGGTAATGGGTATAATAATCAAATCCTACCCTACGATAATAATCGCCAGAGGTTGAAAACAGAGAATCAATATCTGTAATAACATTCCGATTAGTGGTGAAGTTGAAATCCGTAACCCATTTGAATCCTTTTTGCTTTTTTGGGGCCACGTTCACCGTAGAAAGTGCAACCTCTACACCACTGTTCTTCATGGCACCGTTATTAACTGTTATACTAGTCACCCCATTTACACTGGGAATAGACTGACTAATCAATAACTCAGAGGAAACACGGGAGTACCAATCTACATTTCCACTCACTCTTCCTTTAAATAGAGAAAAGTCTACTCCAAAATCTAACGGTATGTTTTTTTCCCAGGTCAGATTATCATTTGCTAATTGGTTGAGCGTAATACCTGAAGTTTGGTTGTAATCAGAACCAGCGGTATACAAACCTTGGGAAACGAAATTATCTATACCCTGATTTCCAGTGTACCCGTAACTACCCCGCAACTTCATTTCACTAATCCACTTTGATTTCATGAAGGGCTCATTAGAAATATTCCATCCAAAACCAACTGACCAGAAAATCTCAGACTGGTAGTTTTTTGCAAATCGAGAAGAAGCATCCTGACGCACTGACCCTGTTAAGAAGTAACGATCTACATACCCATAATTAGCATTGATGAACTTACTTACTATGGTATTCATTGTACCAGTACCGGTTGCCGTTTCAATTTGTGAACCACCAGCAGGTGTGCTAGTGCCTGGCGCAATTCCATTTACCACCACGGTCATATCCACATCAGAGCGACTTTGGGCTTCATACCCTCCAAAAGCTTCAATCTCATGTCCGCGGCCGAATTCACTTTTATATCGAAGAATATTTGTGCTGATCCAGTTAACGATATCTTGAGAGAAGTTTTGGATACTTCCGCCTACAGCAACAAATGCATTACCAACTCTAGGGTCATTATATATAGTGCGATAAGCATGGTTAAAATCAAGGGCAAAACTTCCTTCGTAGGTTAATCCCTTCAACAATTGATATTTAGTGGACGCATTCGCACCAATATTATATGTCTTTGCAATCCGTTTGGTAGTGGCAATAACAGCTGCAGGATTATACCCACTGTTGTACCCCAACTCCCAACTGACACCATCGCTTTTATAAACAGGCAACCAAGGTGCTAGACGATACATTGCACGTGTAGGATTAGCAAAGAATGAACCTCCGGGAAAATCAGTATTACGCTGGAAATTTCCACTAAAACCTCCTTTAATTGTCCAGCGGTTTGTAAATTCTGCGCTTGCATTTACTCTGTAAGTCGCACGATCATAGTCCACACCTTTTATAGGGGCCTCGGCCTTATAATAGCTTCCGGACATATAGAAAGTAGATTTATCATTACCCCCACTTGCACTTAGATTGTATTGGCTG
>SXWI01000142.1 GCA_005791465.1 Bacteroidota bacterium
GACATACACTCGGTCATGCGATTGAAATGGTGTATGAGGTTTCACATGGTGAAGCTATTTCATTGGGAATGATTGCTGCTGCAAAACTATCGTCCAAGATTAATGGCTTTAAGGATAATTCACGCTTGCAACAACTGCTTGCGCAATATGGATTACCTACGCAGGCAACCTATGATCTCCCCAAGGTGATGCGAGTAATGGAATTGGATAAAAAGAAAATAGGAAAAAAGGTTCGGTATATTTTACTAGAACAAATCGGCAAAGCGCATCCCCATTTGCTACCTTTTTCAGCTATAAAGAATTTGCTAAATCAGCTGTCTTGATTGCTACCGTCAGTTCATCGATTCTTCGCGGGTCAGTAAAAGCCCCTCGTTCAAAAAGTGTAATGCAGCGCGCTTGTGCCGCCGCATTATTGGCTGGGGGTGAAACTCTTTTGATCGATCCGGGAACTGCGGAAGATGACCAGGCAGCCCTGGCCGTGATTCAAGCGCTTGGCGCAAGCGTGAAAAAAATGGAGGACGGGTCAATGCTGATTGGAAGTCAAAGGGTGAGCAAAAGCAGTGATTCAAATTTAGATTGTGGAGAATCGGGATTGAGTTTGCGAATGTTTGTGCCCATTGCCGCGTTGGCTTCAGCTAAAATGGTGGTGAGTGGACATGGCAGCCTCCTTAAAAGGCCACAGCATTTTTTTGAGGAAGTGTTACCACTTTTGGGAGTAGATGTCACTACTAATAATGGGCTGCTTCCTGTAAGACTAACAGGACCACTTATTCCAAAAACGATTACTATTGATGGCACACTCAGTTCACAGTTTTTGACAGGCTTGTTAATGGCCTATGCAGGAGCACGTGCATCTGATGTCTCCATTCATGTAAATGGTTTAGTGAGTCGCCCCTATATCGATTTGACCTTAGAAATTATGGAGCGCTTTGGGTTGGTGGTCCCTACCAACAATAACTATCAATCTTTTATTTTTAATAAAAGTAATCCAGTAATCAATCCTTCCCGACAAACGTATACCATTGAGGGCGATTGGAGTGGAGCTGCTTTTCTGTTGGTGGCTGCTACATTAGCAGGAGAGGTGATTATTCAAGGTGTCGATCCAAACTCAAAACAGGCTGATCGGCAAATTCTGTCATTTGCGCATCAAGCGCAATTGAATATTGAAGAACTTGATCAATCACTTTCCATAAAGCGTTCTGCTGTTAAACCCTTTGAGGTTGATGCAACTGATTGTCCCGATTTGTTTCCACCGCTTACTGCATTGGCCGTATTTGCGGAGGGTACAAGCCGAATTAAAGGAGTGAATCGGTTAACACATAAAGAGAGTAATCGTGGCTTGGTACTGGTACAGGAGTTTTCCAAATTGGGGGCTACGCTTGAAATTGAAAATGATGATTTGGTGATCAGGGGACAAGATCAATTGAGTGGGGGGCAGGTTTTTTCTCATCACGATCATCGAATTGCCATGGCATTAGCCATTGCAGGACTACGCGCTGTTAATCCTGTAGTAATTGAAAATGCGGAGGCTGTTGGCAAATCGTATCCTTCCTTTTTCTCCCACCTGCAAAGTCTCGGCGCCTCCGTATCTTTATCCTCACACTAAAGCTGAGATTTTGAATTCATTTGGAAGAATTTTTCGTGTTCAAATTTTTGGTGAATCACACGGCGAACTAGTGGGCGTATTAATTGACGGATGCCCTGCCGGTATTCCATTAAATCCTACATTATTTCAGGAAGATCTGGCGCGTCGAAGAGGAGGTCAACAAAAAGGGACTACTCCCCGGGTAGAGGAAGATGCACCTTTATTGAAAACCGGTGTATTTGCTGAAAAAACAACAGGCGCTCCACTTGCTATTTTGTTTGAAAATAAAAATACCCGTAGTAGCGACTACGAGAAAATCAGACAGATTCCACGTCCGGGTCATGCAGATTTTGTAGCCCATCAAAAGTTTGGCGGGTTTGAAGATTACAGAGGTGGGGGGCATTTCAGTGGAAGATTAACTGCTTGTTTAGTTGCAGCCGGTGTAGTTGCAAAACAACTAGTCGGTTCCATTGAAATTACAGCTACCCTTATGGAAGTGGGAGGAGAGAATTCTATTGAAAAAGGAATTGATAAAGCAATTGCACAGCAAGATAGTGTGGGCGGCATTGTAGAGTGCGTTGTGAAGGGGCTGCCTATAGGATTAGGAGAACCTTTTTTTGATTCTGTTGAGTCTTTGTTGGCACATGCCATTTTTTCTATTCCTTCCATTCGTGGCATTGAGTTTGGTACGGGCTTTGCCGCTGCGCGAATGTTCGGAAGTGAGCATAATGACAGTATCATTGCAACAGATGGCACCACGGCTACCAATCATGCAGGAGGGGTGGTCGGTGGACTGACCAATGGGAACGAACTCAAATTTCGTGTTGCAATCAAACCCACCTCTTCTACACCACAACAGCAAAAGAGTTTGAATACAGTTACGGGCGAACAAGAAGTTTTTTTAGTGAAGGGTCGACATGATTTATGCATTGCACTCCGCGTTCCCGTGGTGGTGGAGGCTGTAACAGCAATTGTGCTTGCTGATTTGTTGTTATTGGAACAAAAGATTACTCGGGTTAATTAATTGCAATTATTGCTGCTAATTCTTTAAAAGAAATATCCAGCACATCATATGCTTGTGGGTTGGGGAGGCTATAGTGCCACCACTCAGTTTCCAGTGATCTGAATCCAAAATGTTCCATCACTCTCTGAAGGATTTTCCTATTTTCCAGCACAATCGGTTTGAGATCTTGATAGCTATGATGCGCGGCAATTGAGAAATTGTCAAATTCGGTGCCCATGTCTATTTCTTGCCCTGTATTCTTATCTACTAAAGTCAGATCCACTGCAATCCCTCGATTATGTCCGCTTCCCTTGCTTGGGTTTGCAACGTAGCGTTCGTCTTTAATTAAACTCCAAAACCGGACTGTTACTGCATAGGGCCGGTACGCATCAAATATTTTTAATTGGAAGCCAATTTTAGAAAGCGAATCGCTGACTGCTTTCAGTGCCATTGCTGCTTCTACGCGCAAATAGCAAGTGGTTAGTGAAGCAGGGTACATTCTTTTACCTGTGAAATTGTTCCTGGTTGCATATTTCAATTCTACGGACAGTCTGGGGATTATTGCATTTACGTTTGCCAATCTTTTGGATGGCTGGCTGGCTACATCTTTTAGATAGGCCTCTATCCCCAGTACCCGAAGGGTGGTCGTGTCTGGTTTTTGTGCCTCAATTTTTGTCGAAATTGAGGCTAGAAGTACTAAAAGCAGGCTAAAAGGACGTAGTTGATTCATTACGGGGGTTGAAATTCAAAAAGATATGGCGCTTTTTCAAAAATATTTTAATTTTAGTATCTGGCAGATACCCGTTAAATTTGCCGCGTGCTAACCAAACTATCTTTTATGAAGAAGTTTCTACTTTTCTTAGCTTTTGCTTCAACTGTATCGTACTTACAAGCCCAGGACAACCAAAAAGGATCTGAGACTTTTGGTGTCAGCTTTTATTTAAACGACTTCGCAACAGCTTCTCGTATTCGTACCACTTCACTCAACACAGTGATTGCAAACAAAAAATTTTCTCTCATTGGTGAAATGAGTGCAGGTCTTGCTGTGAATTATTCAAAACAAATGCGCCCCAATACGACTTTTGCTGCTTCATTGGGTTTGAGCAGCATGCGTTATCCAATGACTGGGCGTGTGATTACCAAAAACAGTTCATTGGTTGAGTTTTCTGCTGCATTAAATTTTATGATGACCACTGATGAGTATTATGTTCAGCCCTATTTAACACTTGGGGTAGGCGGTCACAAATATGGACCTCATTTTGGGGCTTTTATCCCCGCGGGACTTGGCCTTAAGCTGAATATTTTCAATGAGGCTAATATCTTTATCACTTCTAATTATCGTGTACCTGTTACAAATGAGACGGCAAGCTATCATTTTCAGCATATGATTGGAGTGGCAGCTCCTATTGGTAAGAAAAAATAATTCACATTTCTAGATAAAAAGCTTTGAAGGGCCCCGTAATATTACGGGGCTTTTTTTATGCTTTTTCCCCTACCTTTGCGGCCTCAAATTCAACCTCTTTGCCATGGCAGATTTAAAGTTTCAAAGAAATTTCGGTATTGCTGCTCACATCGATGCCGGTAAAACAACTACTACGGAGCGTATTCTCCGCTACACAGGTATGATTCACCGGATCGGGGAGGTGCACGAAGGCGCCGCAACCACGGACTGGATGGAGCAGGAGAAAGAGCGTGGTATTACTATCACCTCAGCGGCCGTTAGTTGTGCATGGAGTTTCCCTACAGATAAGGGAAAGAATACTGCTGATACAAAGCCTTACTATTTCAATATTATCGATACCCCCGGTCACGTGGACTTTACCGTTGAGGTAGAACGTTCCATGCGTGTTTTGGATGGTCTGATTGCTCTCTTCTCTGCAGTTGATGGCGTTGAGCCTCAATCGGAGACAGTTTGGCGCCAGGCAAACCGTTACGGAGTACCTCGTATTGGATTTGTGAATAAAATGGATCGTGCGGGTGCCGACTTTCTGAATGTGGTTAAGCAGGTTCGCGAAATGCTGGGCTCCAAGGCTGTTCCTCTACAGCTTCCTATTGGCGCTGAAGATAATTTCAAGGGTGTGGTTGATTTGATCAAGATGAAAGGAATTATTTGGCATGCTGAAACAGAGGGAATGACTTTTGACGAGATTGATGTGCCAGCTGATATGATGGAAGAAGCAATGGAGTGGAGAGCTAACTTGGTTGAGGCTGTTGCCGAATATGATGATACATTGATGGAAAAATTCTTCGAAGATCCCAAGAGCATCTCCGATGCTGAAATTCATGAAGCAATCCGTAAGGCTACGATCGATCTTTCTATCGTTCCTATGATGTGCGGTTCGTCATTTAAGAACAAAGGCGTACAAACTGCATTAGATGCTGTTTGTCGTTATTTGCCTTCACCTATAGATATTCCAGATACAAAAGGAACGCACCCAGATACTGGCGAAGAACTGCTTCGTAAAGCTGATCCAAAAGAGCCATTTGCGGCCCTTGCTTTCAAGATCATGACTGACCCCTTTGTAGGTCGTTTGGCGTTCTTCCGTGCTTATTCTGGGCGTTTGGATGCAGGCTCTTATGTGCTTAACGTACGCAGTGGAAAAAAAGAGCGTATCAGCCGTATCATGAAGATGTTTGCCAATAAGCAAAATCCAATTGATTTTATTGAGGCGGGTGATATTGGTGCAGCAGTTGGTTTTAAAGAGATCAAAACAGGGGATACGCTTTGTGATGAGGATCATCCAATCACACTGGAGAACATGTTCATCCCTGAACCGGTAATTGCCGTTGCAGTTGAGCCTAAAACGCAGGCTGACGTTGATAAAATGGGTATGGCTATTGCAAAGTTGGTGGAAGAGGATCCAACGCTTCGTGTGAATACTGATGAAGAAACTGGTCAAACTATTCTTCGCGGAATGGGAGAGTTGCACTTGGAAATTATCATTGACCGTATGCGTCGTGAATTCAAGGTGGAAGTAAACCAAGGAGCACCACAGGTAGCTTACAAAGAAGCCTTTACTTCTACTATTGAACATCGCGAAACGTTGAAGAAGCAAACGGGTGGTCGTGGTAAGTTCGCTGATATTATTTTCAGCATTGGACCTGTTGATGCAGAATGGCAAACTGAGAATCCTGACAAACATTACCAATTTGTAAATGATATTTTTGGAGGATCTATTCCTCGTGAATTTGTTCCTTCTATCCAAAAAGGTTTTGAGCAGTCCATGACAACTGGCGTACTGGCAAGTTATCCTGTGGCGAATATGAAAATTCGTGTGTATGATGGAAGCTTCCATGCGGTAGACTCCGACTCTATGTCCTTTGAATTGTGTGCCAAGCAAGGTTTCCGTGAAGCAGCTAGAAAAGCTAAGCCAGTATTGCTTGAGCCAATCATGAGAGTGGAAGTTGTTACTCCTGATCAGTACATGGGAGATGTTACCGGGGACTTGAATCGTCGTCGCGGTATGATGGAAGGTATGGACAGTCGTGCGGGTGCACAGGTGATTAAGGCAAAAGTTCCACTGAGTGAAATGTTCGGATATGTAACACAGCTTCGTTCACTTTCTTCCGGACGTGCTTCATCTACCATGGAATTCTCTCACTACTCCCCAGCGCCTAACAACATTGCTGAGGAAGTGATAGCCAAGGTAAAAGGGAAGGCTACTGCCTAAATTTAATTGACTTCAACTAGTTGAGACCGCTTCGAAAGAGGCGGTCTTTTTTTGTCCAATTCATCTAAATTCTCCTTGTCTGCCTGATTTGCAATGACTTTCATAAAATATTGTATATCAAATAGTTGAATAAATAACACAACAAAAGGAGATTATTATCGAAGCATCCTAAAAAATAGCGTATAACTATTTGGTTGGTACGGACTTCTCGCATACCTTTGCATCCCCTAAAGAAAAAGGGGTACGTACACATGTCGCAGCGCATTCGAATCAAATTGCAATCTTACGATCATAATCTGGTGGACAAGTCTGCAGATAAAATCGTTAAAACTGTTCGCAGTACTGGCGCAGTTGTAACAGGTCCTATTCCCCTGCCAACTCGCACGAAAATTTTCACTGTATTGCGTTCTCCTCACGTTAACAAGAAAAGTCGTGAGCAGTTTCAATTAGCAACGCATAAGCGTCTATTGGATATTTACACCTCCACTAGCCGTACCGTTGATGCGCTTAGCAAATTGGATTTGCCTAGCGGTGTGGAAGTAGAGATTAAAGCGTAGTCGCTTTCAATATGCGTAAGGGAATTCGCAACTCCCACTAGTTCTTATTATTGATTTTTGAAACAATTGCTATCTCTCAACCGGAAGTAAAATTCCGATAAAAGAGCGCTGGCTTTTAAACATAAAACAAGCCATTCAGGGTTTGTTTACTACCGGTACTTCCCCATAAAGGAAAAGGTCGGTGGCAAACGGGGATTGAAGTCCAAACGATCGTGTTTGGATTGTCCCAATAACCTTGCAGGCACAAAACCTAAAGAACATGAAAGGTATTATTGGGAAAAAACTGGGAATGACCAGTGTATTCGATCCCTCCGGTAAGCAGACCCCCTGCACGATCATCGAGGCGGGTCCCTGTGTAGTTACCCAGGTAAAGTCCAAAGAGACTGATGGGTACAGCGCTCTCCAATTATCTTTTGGAGAGAAAAAAGAAAAGCGTGCTACCAAAGCCGCTGTTAATCACTTTTCCAAGTCACAAACCACTCCTAAGCGTTTCTCTATAGAGTTTCGCAATTATTCTATTGAAAAAAATCTGGGTGAAACCGTAACGGTAGACATTTTCTCTGAAGGAGAAACCGTTGAGGTTGTGGGTACTACCAAGGGTAAAGGATTCCAGGGTGTTGTAAAGCGTCATGGTTTTAGTGGTGTGGGTCAGCAATCGCATGGTCAGCATGACCGTCAGCGTGCTCCCGGATCACTGGGTAACTCCTCTGATGCGAGCCGTGTTATGAAAGGCATGCGCATGGCTGGACGTATGGGTAATGATCGTGTGAAAATGAAAGGTCTGAAAGTGGTGAAAGTTTTCACTGAGAAAAATTACATCCTTGTGAGCGGATCTGTTCCGGGTCACAACGGTTCCATCGTTCTTATTCAAAAATAATCGCGTACAACACAATCATAAACTGAACGCAACATGAAACTCGACGTCTTAAATACAAAAGGTACTGCAACAGGTCGCTCCGTAGAATTACCGGAGGAGATCTTTGGCGCTGAACCGAACAATCATGTGATTTACTTAGCTGTAAAGCAATATTTAGCTGCACAGCGTCAAGGTACACACAAGGTTAAAACACGTGCTGAAGTAAAGGGTGCCAGCCGCAAATTGCATAAGCAAAAAGGAACAGGCGGAAGCCGTAAAGGAAATATCCGTAACCCATTGTATAAGGGTGGCGGTACCATTTTTGGTCCTAAGCCTCACAGCTATGACATTAAGGTAAACCGTAAGGTGAAAGACCTCGCCAAGATTTCCGCACTTAGTTACAAAGCGAAGGATAATGCTATTCTGGTTGTTGAGGATATAAACATGGAAAAGCCAAAGACTAAGCAACTCTTGGAGATCTTGGGTAATTTAAAAGTATCTGATAAGAAAACTCTTTTTGTTACTCCGGACTATAATGATAATGTAGAGTTGTCAATCCGTAACGTGCCCTCTGTGATGGGTGTGTTACTGAGCGATATCAATACCTATGACATCATGAACTCTGAGGTGTTAGTGATGACGGAGAGTGCCGCAAAGATTTTCGCCGACGATGAAAAAACTGAAGCTTAATTAACAGCATAAAACAAGCGTAATGAAACTTTCTGAAGTACTGATCAAGCCCATCCTTACCGAAAAGGCCAATGGCCAACAGGAGAAGCTGCGTCGCTATGCTTTCAAAGTGGCTCGTAAAGCCAATAAATTGGAAATCAAAAAAGCTGTTGAAAGCTTTTATGGTGTTACAGTAATGGATGTAAACACTGCTGTAGTTCCTGCAAAAACTAAATCGCGTTCTACAAAGAGTGGCTTTATAGTAGGCCGTAAACCTGCCTATAAAAAAGCAATGGTAACTGTTGCAGAAGGTGAAACAATTGATTTGTATTCCACCATTTAATTACAAAAGTGAATGGCTTCAACAGCCGCAAATGTTGAGTAAAAAGAAAAAGATATGTCATTAAGAAAATTTAAACCCATCACTGCCGGTACGCGTTGGAGAATTGGTAACGCCTACGCTGAGGTAACTACTAATGTTCCCGAGAAAAGCTTAATCGAAGCAAAGCCTCGCACGGCTGGACGTAATACGTCTGGTCATTTGACTATGCGTTATCGTGGTGGTGGACACAAGAAGAAGTATCGTATCGTCGATTTCAAACGTAATAAAGCTGGGGCTGCTACTGTGGAATCCATTCAGTACGATCCTAACCGCACAGCCTTTATTGCATTGTTGGTATATGCTGATGGTGAAAAGCGATATATTCTTGCTCCTCAGGGGTTAGAAGTTGGTGCAAAGGTGGAGAGTGGTCTTAATGTGGCACCGGAAGTTGGTAATGCTCTTCCTATGCGTAACATGCCATTAGGTACCAATATTCACAATATTGAAATGCAGCCTGGTCAGGGTGGTAAATTGGCGCGTAGTGCCGGATCATCTGCTCAGCTCGCTAACAAGGAAGATCGATATGCTGTTCTGAAAATGCCAAGTGGTGAGTTGCGTAAAGTGCTTATCGATTGTTATGCAACGGTTGGTGTAGTAAGTAACAGCGACCACAGTTTGCAAAGCATGGGTAAAGCTGGACGAAATCGTTGGAAAGGTATTCGTCCTCGTAACCGAGGTGTTGCGATGAACCCTGTAGATCACCCGATGGGTGGTGGTGAGGGTAAGGCCTCTGGAGGACAACCTCGCTCTAGAAATGGCCAATACTCTCGTGGTTTGAAAACTCGTACTGTTGGTAAATCAAGTGATAAGTTGATCATCCAACGTAAGAACGGTAGCAAAATCGGTAACAAATAATCTAATTACATAACAATTCTAATATGGCTCGTTCGATTAAAAAAGGCCCTTACATCGCCACCCACCTTGAAAAGAAGGTGATGACCATGAACGAAGGAAAATCCAAGAAAGGAGTTATCAAAACTTGGAGTCGTCGTTCTACCATCTCTCCTGATTTTGTAGGGCACACATTTGCTGTACACAATGGAAATAAGTTCATCCCTGTGTACGTAACAGAATTTATGGTGGGGCATAAGCTCGGAGAGTTTGCGCCAACCCGTCAGTTTAAAGGACACTCTAAAAAAGAAGGTTAATCCAAGAAATACTCAACCATGGAAGCAGTAGCTAAACTGAGAAATTATCCTACATCCCCCCGCAAGATGCGTTTGCTTGCAGATATGATTCGTGGTCAGCAGGTGGAGCAGGTGTTAGCACAACTTGAATTCAGTCCCAAGCATCCCGCGGTTCCGCTGCGTAAGCTGGTACTAAGTGCTATCAGCAATTGGAAGCAGAAAAATGAAGGAGGAGACGAAAGTCAACTCATCATCAAAACCATTTTCGTGGATGGCGCTCGTACCATCAAGCGTATGCGTCCGGCTCCTCAGGGTCGTGGCTACAGAGTACGTAAGCGTAGCAACCACGTAACTGTAATAGTAGATACAAAAGAGAAAAAATAATATTAAACGAATAACCTACACCAAACATGGGTCAGAAAGCAAATCCGATAGGTAACAGATTAGGCATCATCCGCGGATGGGAGTCCAACTGGTATGGCAATAGAAAAGATTTTGCCGGTAAACTGATTGAGGATCACAAGATCAGAACCTATCTAAACGCCCGTATTAACAAAGGAGGCATCTCCAAAATTGTTATTGAGCGTACATTGGGAAAGCTGATTGTTACAATTCACACCTCAAAACCTGGTATCATCATTGGTAAGGGCGGCGGTGAAGTGGATCGTATCAAGGAAGAATTAAAGAAGCTAACCAACAAGGAGGATGTACAGATTAACATTCTGGAGATCCGTCGTCCTGAATTAGATGCAATGATCGTGGGTGATACAATTGCCCGTCAAATTGAAAACCGTATCAATTTCAAACGTGCCACTAAAATGGCTATTGCTTCTGCACTTCGTATGGGTGCTGAGGGAATCAAGGTCAAATTAAGCGGACGTTTAGCCGGTGCAGAAATTGCGCGTAGCGAGGAGTTCAAACAAGGACGTGTACCGCTACACACATTCCGTATGGATATTGACTATGCTAACGTATTTGCTCAAACTGTGTATGGAAAAATTGGTATTAAGGTTTGGATTTGTAAGGGCGAAGTGTTGGCAAAGCGTGATCTCAATCCAAATTTTGTAGGTGGTAAGAGTGAGTTGAGCGATCGTCGTGGCGGTGGACGTGAAGAGGGTCGTGGTGGAGAACGTCGTGATGACCGTAGAGGCGGTGGCGGCGATCGTCGTGGTGGCGGTCGTGAGCGTCGTGGGTAATTCAAAAAAAATCATTAACGAAACTTGAAATAGTTAGTCATGTTACAACCAAAAAGAACCAAGCACCGGAAAATGCAAAAAGGAAGAATGAAAGGCGATGCCAAAAGAGGCACGACTATTTCATTTGGTTCTTATGCATTAAAGGCTTTGGACCAGCATTGGATTACGGATCGTCAAATCGAGGCTGCTCGTCAGGCGCTTACCCGTGAAATGAAAAGGGAAGGAAATGTGTGGATACGGATATTCCCTGACAAGCCAATTACCCGCAAGCCTGCAGAGGTGAGGATGGGTAAGGGTAAAGGTAACCTGGAATTCTGGGCAGCCGTTGTAAAGCCTGGTCGTATCCTTTTTGAAGTGGATGGTGTAAGTGAGTCTGTGGCACGCGCCTCTCTCGCACTTGCAGCTGGTAAGCTTCCTATCAAAACTAAATTCATTGTGCGCCGTGACCTTATCACTGCCTAACATTTAAAACAATAGCACGATGTCCAAGAAAACTGAATTTTTAAAAACCATGCAGGGAATGAACGAGCAAGACCTGCGTGTACGTTTGGCTGATGATCAGCAGCGACTCAAGAAAATGGAGTTTGCACATGCTATTTCTCCCTTGGAGAATCCCATGTCAATCCGCAGTCTTCGCCGCGATATCGCCCGATTAAAAACTGCTCTCGAATCTAAGCAACAGCAAGCCTGATAAATAACCTAACATGGAAGCAAGAAATTTAAGAAAGACCAGGACCGGTGTGGTGACCAGCAACAAGATGGAAAAGACCATCACAGTAGCTGTAGAGCGTAAAGTAAAACACCCGATCTACGGAAAGTTCGTAAAGAAAACGACTAAGTTCCATGCGCATGACGATAAGAACGAATGCAGCATCGGAGACATCGTAAAGATCATGGAAACTCGTCCGCTAAGCAAAACAAAGCGTTGGAGACTGGTGGAAGTGGTAGAAAAAGTGAAGTAAATTCTGATTAGGATTAATAGTAAAATAACTTTTGTATGATACAGCAAGAAAGCCGATTGAATGTGGCCGATAACAGTGGTGCCAAAGAGGTACTCTGTATTCGTGTACTCGGTAATAGTGGTCAGCGCTATGCCCGAATCGGCGACAAGATTGTAGTAACGGTAAAGGACGCCCTTCCAGCCGGAGGAATTAAAAAGGGTACTGTTGCCAAAGCAGTTATCGTGCGCACCACTAACAAGTTGCGTCGTAAAGATGGTTCATATATCCGCTTTGATGACAATGCCGTTGTAATTCTTAACCCATCTGACGAACCACGTGGCACCCGCATTTTTGGACCAGTTGCCCGTGAACTTCGTGACAAGGGTTATATGAAAATTATCTCATTAGCTCCTGAGGTTCTATAAGCTCGGAGTAAATCATAAGAAGAAAACTATGAAAACAAGATTTAAAGCCAAGTACAACATCCGCAAGGGAGATACCGTAGTGGTAATTGCCGGGGATGATAAAGATCTTGCCAAGCCACGTACTGTTCGCGAAGTGTTGGTTGAAGAAGGTAAGGTGATTGTGGAAGGTGTGAATATTATCACCAAACACACAAAGCCAACAGCCCAGAATACAAAAGGTGGTATTGTAAAAAAAGAAGCTCCTATTCATATCAGTAATGTGATGTTGTGGGATGCTAAAGCCAAAGCTGCAGCTCGTGTGAAGCGTGAGCGTACCAATGGTAAAACTGTAAGAATTTCTAAAAAATCAGGAGAAACGTTATGAGTACAAAAACGTACAAGCCAAGATTAGCTACCAAGTATAAGAACGAGGTAGTTACCAACCTGGTCAAAAAGTTTAATTACGAAACGGTAATGCAAGCTCCTCGCTTGGAGAAAATTTGTGTTAACCGTGGTATCAATGGTGCAGTCTCTGATAAGAAGACTGTAGAAATTGCTGTCGAAGAACTGACCACTATTACTGGTCAAAAGGCGGTGCCCACCATGTCCAAGAAAGACATCTCCAACTTTAAGCTTCGTAAGGGTATGCCTATTGGCGCAAAAGTAACCTTGCGTGGTGTAAAGATGTATGAGTTCATGGATCGTCTGATCTCTGTGGCATTACCTCGTGTTCGCGATTTCAAAGGCATCAATGACAAATCGTTTGACGGTCGTGGTAATTATACGCTGGGTGTAACTGAGCAAATCATTTTCCCAGAAATTGATATTGACAAAGTGAGTAAAATCACCGGTATGGATATCACATTCGTAACCACTGCTAACAGCGATGAAGAGGCTTTTGAATTGCTGAAGGAGATGGGTATGCCTTTCAAAAACGCAAAAAATAACTAATAACCTTAATAAAGACTCATGGCAAAAACTTCCGTAAAAGCCAGACAGCGTAAGCGTGAAAGAATGGTAGATCATTTTGCTGCCAAGCGCGAGGCGTTAAAGCAAGCCGGTGATTGGAAAGCATTGGATGAACTACCCCGCAATGGTTCTAAAGTTCGTCTTAAGAATCGTTGTCAATTGACTGGTCGTCCAAAGGGGTATGTTCGCTACTTTGGAATCTCCAGGATTGCCCTGCGTGATATGGCCCTCAATGGTAAAATTCCCGGACTTAAAAAAGCAAGCTGGTAATCTTTAAATAAACGAATTATGGTAACAGATCCAATAGCAGACTTCTTGACCCGTATCCGCAATGCACAGATGGCGGGTCACCGTGTAGTCGATATTCCTGCTTCTAATCTCAAGAAGCGTATGACGGAAATTCTCTATAATCAGGGATACATTCTGAAATACAAATTTGAGGATGACAACAAGCAAGGTGTAATTAAAATTGCATTGAAGTACGATCCTTCAACTAAGCAGCCTGCCATACAAAGTATGGAGCGTGTTAGCCGTCCAGGTCTTCGTCAGTATGCTAAGCCTGCTGAATTCAGACGTGTAAAAAGCGGACTGGGTGTTGCAATTCTTTCTACTTCAAAAGGTGTAATGACAGATAAGGATGCCAAAGCGCAGAACGTAGGCGGTGAGGTGTTGTGTTATATCTACTAAAAATAAAAAATATGTCACGTATAGGAAGAAAACCGATTTCAGTTCCCAATGGAGTAACCGTTACAGTTGGGAAAGACAATGTGGTAACCGTTAAAGGTTCCAAAGGCGAATTGAAGCAATTGCTTGATCGCGACATTGTGGTTGAGGTTAAAGACAATCAAATTGTGCTGGGTAGACCCACGAATCAAATTCGTCATCGCGCTTTGCATGGTTTATATCGTGCTTTGCTGGCTAATTTGATCAAAGGTGTTATGGATGGGTATGAGCGTAAGCTTGAACTAATTGGAGTAGGTTTTAAAGCCACCAATGCCGGTAATGTCCTGGATTTGTCTCTTGGATATTCTCACAATATCATTTTTGAAGTGCCTAAGGAGCTGAAAGTAGCTACTGCACAGGAAAAAGGACAAAATCCCATGATCATGCTTGAAGGAATTGACAAGCAATTGATCGGACAGGTTGCTGCCAAATTACGCAGCCTTCGTAAGCCAGAGCCTTACAAGGGTAAGGGTGTTCGTTACGTGGGTGAAGTGGTTCGTAAGAAAGCTGGTAAAGCGGCTGGTAAATAATTAAATGTTTTTTAAAACAGTATAAGAGATGACTCCTCAATTTAAAACTAAAAGAAGGCAAAATATCCGCTACCGTATTCGTCGGAAGATCAGTGGAATTGCGACTAGGCCTCGTTTGTCTATTTACAGAAGTAACGCTGATATCTATGCTCAATTGATTGATGATAACAACGGGCAAACTTTGGCTGCAGCTTCCTCACGCGATAAGGATATTGCTGCACAGAAAGTGACCAAGTCCGAAAAGAGTAAGTTGGTTGGTGCGGCGATCGCTCGTAAAGCTGTTGCACTAGGTATCACGGAGGTTACTTTTGATCGTGGAGGTTACCTCTATCATGGACGTGTCAAATCAGTGGCTGATGGTGCTCGTGAAGGAGGCCTTCAGTTTTAATTAATTAAACGCAACAAAAAAACTATACATGTCAAAACTCAATTTGAATAGAGTAAAAGCCGGAGACCTTGAGTTGAAGGATAAAGTCGTGGCCATTAACCGTGTGGTAAAAACTACCAAAGGTGGTCGTGCCTTTAGTTTCTCTGCTCTGGTGGTAGTAGGAAATGGAAATGGTGTTGTCGGGCATGGTCTTGGTAAGGCAAAAGAAGTACAAGAAGCAATTACCAAGGGAATCGAGGATGCTAAGAAAAATCTCATTAAAGTGCCTATCATGAAAGGTACTGTGCCGCATGATCAGTTGGCCAAAGAAGGAGCTGCTAAGGTTTTGATTAAGCCAGCCGCACATGGTACTGGAGTAATTGCCGGAGGCTCTATGCGCGCAGTGCTGGAAAGTGCAGGAGTTACGGACGTTCTTGCAAAATCTTTGGGATCTGCCAACCCTCATAACGTGGTAAAGGCAACTTTCAAAGCGCTTGCATTATTACGTGAACCCGTTCAGGTTGCTAAGACCCGTACGGTGGGGTTGAAAAAAGTATTTAACGGATAAAAGACTGACCATGAAAAAAATTAAAATAACATTAGTTAAAAGTCCAATTGACAGACCGGAGCGACAAAAGCTAACATTACAGGCGCTTGGTTTGAATAAGACTAATTCAACCCGTGAAGTAGAGGCTACTCCACAGGTATTGGGTATGGTGCGTAAGGTTACTCACCTGCTTAAAGTCGAAGAATCTAAATAACCAAAAGAGCGTATCTGCGCTCAATTTAATAATGCGAGCCCCGCTCAAAATTGCTTTCGGGGCGATGAGTAAACAATAAAAGCTATGAAACTGCATCAACTGAAGCCTGCTAAAGGCGCAACGCACAAAACAAAGAGAATTGGACGTGGAGATGGTTCCGGGCATGGTGGAACCTCAACAAAGGGTACTAAAGGTGCGCAGAGCCGTACCGGTTTTAAGAATAAAATGGCTCATGAAGGTGGTCAAATGCCAATTCAGCGTCGAGTACCTAAGCGCGGTTTTAAGAATCCGCATCGGATCTCTTACAAAGTATTGAACTTAGGACAGCTGGAGCAATTGGCCAGCAAATACAATATCACTGAGTTCTCACTAGAGAATTTATACATCAATGGACTGATTAGTCAGACTGATCGTGTTAAAGTGCTCGGCAATGGTGAGGTAAAAGAAAAATACAGCTTCCGAGTAAATGCAATCAGTGCCAAAGCAAAGGCGGCCATTGAGGCGGCTGGTGGTACTGTCGAAATCGTTGCTTAATTTAGTTGATTAAAACCTCAATCAAACCGTGAAGAAATTTTTTCAAACCCTTCGCAACATCTGGAATATCGAAGAGCTTCGTGATAAGATTCTTTTTACGCTCTTGATGATTACAATTTACCGGATTGGCGCGTATATCGCATTGCCGGGTATAGATCCCATTAAATTAGCTGCTTCTGCAGAGAATAGTACAGGTATATTAGGATTAATTGATGCCTTCTCAGGTGGTGCCTTTAATCAGGCTTCCATTTTTGCATTGGGTATCATGCCTTATATCTCTGCTTCAATTTTTGTTCAGTTGCTTACTGTACTTGTACCTCAGTTCCAAAAAATGCAGAAGGAAGGGGAGAGTGGTCGTAAAAAGATCAATCAATATACCCGTTATCTGACTGTGGTGGTTACTTTGTTACAGGCTTCTGCCTATGTGACTTATTTGCAAGGGTTAACTTCTCAGAGTGGAGGAATCATCCCTGCATTTGCTCCTTATTTCTGGCTTTCTACTATTGTGGTACTTACGGCAGGTACACTATTTGTAATGTGGATGGGAGAGAAGATTACGGATAAAGGACTTGGAAATGGTACTTCATTAATTATCATGATCGGTATCCTGGCTCGTCTTCCTCAATCTTTCTTGCAAGAATTAAGTGCCAAATCTGTGCGCAACGGACAAATCCTGTTGTTCATCATTGAGATTGCAATATTAATTGCCATTATCATGGGCTGTATCTTACTGGTACAAGGTGTTCGTAAAGTGCCTGTGAATTATGCCAAACAGATTGTTGGGAACCGTCAATTTGGTGGCGCTCGTCAGTTCTTGCCTCTAAAGGTGAACAGTTCTGGTGTTATGCCAATCATCTTTGCGCAGGCTATCATTTTCATTCCAACCATTTTTGCCAACTACGATACGCAAGCCAATGATTTTCTTCGTGCCATCACCGATCAGACCAATATCTGGCACATGGTATTGTATTCAGTTGTAGTAATTGGATTTACTTTTTTATACACGGCCCTTATCTTCAACCCCAAGCAGATTGCTGATAACCTAAAGCAGAACAATGGATTTATTCCTGGTGTAAAACCAGGTCAGCCAACTGCTGATTATATCGGAGCTATCATGGATCGCATTACGTTGCCGGGGGCTTTGTTACTGGCTTTGGTGGGCATCTTGCCTGGTATTGCCGAGAAGCTTGGTGTAACGCAACAGTTCTCTACTTTCTTTGGGGGTACTTCCCTGCTGATCATGGTAGGAGTTATTCTGGATACGCTACAACAAATAGAAACGCAACTGCTCATGCGTCAATATGATGGATTAATGAAAAGCGGAAGATTACAAGGTCGTCAAGCCGCTGCTCCTGTTGATATGTAAATTTTTTTTTGTGAAATTTCAACCCGGCTGAATCTTCGGCCGGGTTTTTTATTTTTTAATAGATATTTGCCACATGATTTTAAAGTCCGAAGAGGAAATAGACCAGATGCGCGCAAGTGCCTTGCTGGTAAGTAAAACACTGTCAATGGTGGCTGGTGAGCTTCGGGCGGGAATAAGTACATTAATGATCGATAAGCTGATTCATCAATTTATCTGTGATCACAAGGCTGTTCCTTCTTTTTTGAATTATCATGGGTATCCCTTTAGTTCCTGTATTTCTGTGAATGATGTAGTGGTGCATGGATTCCCCAATGAAAAGCCTTTACAAATGGGGGATGTGATTTCTATTGATGTAGGTGTTGTATTAAATGGTTGGCACGGTGATCATGCTTATACTTTTTGTTTGGGTCAACCACCAGCTGTCATCTCAAACTTAATCAACGTCACTAAAGAGTCGCTTTACAAAGGAATTGAAAAAGCAATTGCTGGAAATCGTGTGGGAGATATTTCTTACGCAATCCAGGAGCATACAGAAAAGAAGCATGGTTATGGGGTGGTGCGAGAATTAGTAGGACATGGACTTGGTAAAAATTTACATGAAGACCCACAAGTGCCTAATTATGGGAAAAGAGGGGCTGGTCCTAAACTCAAGGAAGGATTAGTCTTGGCTATTGAACCCATGATCAATCTCGGTAAAAAAGAGGTATTTACCGATCAGGATGGCTGGACGGTTTGTACTAAGGATGCAAAAGTGTCTGTTCATTTTGAGCATGATGTTTGTGTCCGGAAGGATAAGGCCGAGATCTTATCTGATTATACGCCAATTGAAGCTGCAGAGCGTCTTAATCAAAACTTGTTTCCGTCAGCACCGGTTCAACTTTTTAATTAAAAGCATGGCTACTCCGTTACAATACCAAGTGGCTGTAATTGGTGGGGGAGCTGCAGGGATTTTTACTGCCATTAATGTGGCTCGGTTACAACCTGAATGGAAAGTGGTGGTTATTGAGAAGACTGGAAAATTACTTTCCAAAGTCAAGGTCAGTGGCGGAGGGCGTTGCAATGTTACGCATGCTTGTTTTGACAAAAAACTTTTCCCGTTGTTTTATCCAAGGGGAGCCTCATTGATAAAGAAAACGGCGCATCATTTTTTTACAACCGATACAATTCAATGGTTTCAGGAGCGTGGTGTTGAGCTAAAAACGGAACCTGATGGCAGGATGTTTCCTGTTACAGATACTTCGCAGACTATCATTGATGTTTTATTGCAAGAAGCCTCAAGATATCAAGTGGAGTTTAGATTGCATGCTACTGTAGAAGATGTTAGCAAGGAGAACAATCAATTTTTAATTCGTTTAGGTAATGGGCATTTCGTACGGGCAACCTATTGTTGTGTAGCAAGCGGCGGCATGTTACAGGAGCGTTCTTTGCATTGGACCAAGACGATGGGACACACGCTTGTTCCTCCAGTTCCATCATTATTTACTTTCAATGCGCCCTCAAATTCTCTTATAAAATTGATGGGCGTTAGTGTGCCGCAAGTGCGTGTACGAATACAGGGTTCAAAATTTGAGGAAACAGGACCTTTGTTAATTACCCATTGGGGATTCAGTGGTCCTGCTATTTTGCGTTTGAGTGCCTGGGGTGCCCGTTGGTTGCAAGAAAAAAACTATCAATTCACAATTCATATAAACTGGTTAGAGGGTGAAGGATGGAACAGCGCCAACCTCTCTGCTCATTTTGATACACAACGAAACTTACAGCCCACAAAGCAATTATTGACAAGTGGGTTGTTTCAACTTCCTAAGCGATTATGGGCTCATTTTCTCTCGGAGGCTGAGATTGATGAGACTTGTCGCTTTGCAACTTTATCGGCTCGGCAAAAAAATAAATTAATAAAACTTCTCACGGACCAGGAGATTGCTATTGCTGGTAAAACAACTTTTAAGGAGGAGTTTGTCACAGCCGGCGGAATTGATTGTAGCCAAATTGATTTACTACGTTTGGAGAGCAAATTAGTTCCAGGTTTATTTTTTGCCGGAGAGGTATTAGATGTAGATGGAATTACGGGCGGTTTTAATTTTCAACATGCTTGGAGTAGTGGTTATCTTGCTGCGATGGGAATAGCTGACTCACCGAATCACTGAAAGTCAAATTGCTTTTTAGTACGAACATGACACCACGCAAATAGCGGGAGTCCTGCTATGGTCAATAGGGCTGTTAAAAACGAAGCTCCAATTGTCAAGAGTATTAACAGGATCAGGAGTAAGTAAAAAGGGTAGGCGAGTAGAAGTAGGGCGCTTAATACTGAATCATAGTGGCCCGTTTCTCCAAAATTTTTAAGGGTGTATTGTTGTAGCGGATAATAAATTGGCAAATGAATTATTTTTCCAACTACGGCAAAAGGGAAAAGTAACAGTTTTTCTAGTTTGTGAACAGGTGATCCCAGCATTTGCTCTAAGCGTGCTGTATCACCGGGAGCAATTTCATACACTAGTTTTTTTAGCTCCTCTTGTAAGCATTGATTAAAGTGCTGATGTCGGTGTCCG
This sequence comes from Bacteroidota bacterium, assembly GCA_005791465.1. Taxonomy (GTDB): domain Bacteria; phylum Bacteroidota; class Bacteroidia; order Chitinophagales; family Chitinophagaceae; genus JJ008. The sequence goes on from SXWI01000142.1 coordinate 20,188, forward strand.
TCACTTTTTGACAAGGGTATTTTCTCTGCAGTGATGGGCTCTCCAAAATTTATATGAACGTTTTTTCCAATTGTTCTGAAAGAACTATAATTGATCCCAACGGGTAAAACCGTTAGCGGTACACCAGCCTCCCAGGCTTGTATAGCTAAGCGGGCAGTTCCTTTTTTAAGATTTCTTAAATGCCATTCGTTTACACAAAGCGCCTCACTATAAATGGTAACAATCTGGTTTTGTTTGAACAGCTCCACACAAGTATCAAAAGTTTGGTAATTCACATGGAGATTCTCTACCCCCTCACTATTTCTGTACACGGGGAAAATGCGCAAGGAACGTAAAAGACGGGCATGCCATTTTTTATTAAACGCGTCACCGCGGGCCAGTGCCCATACAGGTTCTCTGAACAGTGTATCGATAAGAATGGAATCGAGAAAAGAATTAGGGTGATTTGCTGCTAAAAGGATTGGACCTTTCAGTTCAAGAATCGCCGGATTATTTATGCGAATATCTCTGAATAAAAGATTGATAGCCAGTCTGGAAGCCAGTTTAAGTCCTTGGTAAAGCAAGCCTTGATTTTTAGTGAAAATAATGATAATACCTGTATCTTTGCCACCCCGAAATAAAACCCTCGGGTAATTAGAATGTTTCACCAATTAATCACCAAACAATTAAACGCTGATGTACAGGAGAGTGGGGCGGATACCGTCACACCTGCAGCGACAACAAAAGCACCTGTAGAGGCTGTGCAAACTGCACACGACGATTTCGATTGGACCGTAGACAAACGTAATGTTACTTCTTACTCTAATGACGAGAAAGATAAGTATCACAAAGTTTACGAAAGCACTTTCGTTCAATTGAACGATGGTGAATTAATCAAAGGATTAGTAGTGGGATTGACTAAGACAGATGTGGTTTTAAACATCGGTTTTAAAAGTGATGGATTGATTTCTTTTAACGAGTTCCGTGATATCCCCGGTCTAAAAGTTGGAGATGAAGTGGAAGTAATGATCGTGGAAAAAGAAGACCGCGATGGTCATCTAAATCTAAGCCGTCGTCAAGCTCGTATTACACGTGCTTGGGAGCGTATTGTGGAAGTACACAAAACGGGCGAGATCATCACAGGTACTGTTACCTCTAAAACAAAAGGTGGCTTGATCGTAGATGTATTTGGCATGGAGACTTTCTTGCCAGGTTCACAGATCGATGTTAAGCCTGTAACGGACTATGATCAGTTTGTTGGTAAGACAATGGAGTTTAAAGTTGTTAAGATCAATGAAACTATCAAGAATGCTGTAGTATCTCACAAAGCGTTAATCGAAAGTGATATCGAAGCACAGCGTGCACAGATCATGAGCAAACTTGAAAAAGGACAAGTGTTGGAAGGAACTGTGAAAAATATCACTGACTTTGGTGCCTTTATGGACTTGGGCGGATTAGATGGTTTATTATACATCACCGATATCTCTTGGGGTCGTATCGCGCATCCTTCTGAAGTGCTTAAGCTTGATCAGAAAATCAATGTGGTGGTGCTTGACTTCGATGACGAAAAACGCCGCATTAGCCTGGGCTTGAAGCAGCTCACTCCTCATCCTTGGGATGTATTGGGTGATACTGTTATAGAAGGTAACGTATTGAAAGGTAAGGTTGTGAATATTGAAGACTATGGTGCTTTCTTAGAAATCCAACCTGGTGTTGAAGGGCTGGTTCACGTGTCTGAGATTACATGGGCTAATACACCCGTTAATGCTAAAGAGTATTTCAAATTAGGTGACGAGCACGAAGCAAAGATTGTAACGCTGGATAAAGAAAGTCGCAAGATGAGTCTTTCTATCAAGCAACTTTCTGCTGATCCTTGGAATGAAATTGATGCCAAATTCCCAGAGGGAAGTCGTCATGCCGGTTTAGTGAAAAACATTACTAATTACGGTGTGTTTGTTGAGCTGGCTCCTGGTATTGGGGGTATGATTCATATTAGTGATTTGAGCTGGTTAAAACGCTTTAACCATCCCACAGAGTATACTAAAGTTGGACAGCATATCGATGTGATGATCTTAGGTATCGATCGTGAAAATCGTAAGCTGCAATTAGGACATAAGCAATTGGAGGAAGATCCTTGGAATACATTACAGGATACTTTTGCTATCGGAAGCTTACATGAAGGACTGGTTACACGTCGCGACGATAAAGGTGCTGTTGTTCAGTTGCCTTATGGTCTAGAAGGCTTTGCCCCTAATCGTCATTTGGCGAAGGAAGATGGTAAAACTATCGCAGCGGATGAGAATGCATCCTTCATGGTAATAGAGTTTGATCGCAATGAAAAGCGAATTGTACTTTCTCATACACGTATTTGGGAGCAAGGAAAAGTAGAGGAAGCTGAAGTGGCTAAGAAAGAAGCAAAAGCTGATTCCGATAAGACAAAGAAAGTGGTAAAGAATATCCAGAGCAAAGTTGAAAAAGCAACCTTGGGCGATCTGGGTGTTTTAGCTGATCTTAAGAAGAAGATGGAAGGCGGTGCTGAAGAAAAAGGCGCTGAATAATCTTCGTTTTGTCTAATTTATTTTACAAGGCTGCCGATACGGCAGCCTTTTTTTATGACTATGCAACAGGGCTTATTATATTTGTTATACCTGTAACCTCAACGCATGTCTAAATTCGTGCAAAGAATCTTTCGTGCCAATTTGATCAGAAAAGTAGTTTTCATGGTCGTAGGCGTGGCCTCTTACCCAGGTCTTGCACTCTTCAATCGTCTTCGTATTAGCGGCGCTGAGCATCTAAAAGGGCTACCAAAAGAACGCGTGCTCTTTGTGAGTAATCATCAAACATATTTTGCTGATGTCATTACCTTTTTCCAGATTTTCTGTGCTATTAAATGGGGAAAGAAGGATAGATTGGGAATCCCCTATTATCTATTGAATCCGTTTACTCGGGTTAACTACGTGGCTGCTGTGGAAACGATGAAGGACAACTTGCTTTCCCGACTCTTTTTACTGGCGGGAGGTATTACAGTTAAGAGAACATGGCGTGCTGAAGGAAAAGATGTTAGGAGGGGACTTGATCCATCAGATACCCGAAAAATTGTAAGGGCGCTTGAAAAAAATTGGGTGATTACTTTTCCGCAGGGTACTACCCGGCCTTTTGCACCGGGCAGAAAAGGGACAGCGTTGATTATTAAGGAAGTTCGCCCCATTGTGATCCCTATCGTAATCAGTGGTTTCTGGCGTGCCTTTAATAAGAAAGGATTGAAACTAAAAAAGAGAAATACAAATCTGTCCGTACAATTTAAAGCGCCATTAAAAATTGATTATGATGCATCGGCTGAACAGATCATGGATCAGATTATGGATGCAATTGAACAAAGTCAAGCGCACATGTTAAAGGGAAAGCACCATCGTGCGGAGTTGGCGAATTAATCCTTTTATTTTGCGTCTGCAAAAAGCGCCTTTAATTCAGCGGCTTCTCCGGGCTTCATTTTACCTCCTAAAATCAAGCGAAGCTGTCTTCTTCGAAGCGCCCCATCAAATAATTTTTTTTCCTCCTCATTAGTCGGTTGAAGTGATGGAACAACGCGGGGTTTTCGGTTGGGATCCAGGGCTACAAATGTATAATAAGCCTCATTGCTTTTGTATCGATATTGTTGCGTAAGATCTTCTCCCCAAACACGCAGATGGACTTCCATAGAAGAGTTGAATGCTCTGGTGACTTTCGCTTCTATATGAACGGTGTTTCCCAGTTTTATTGGGTTCTCAAAAGAGATGTTGTCTACTGATGCGGTTACACAGGGGACGCTACAATGTTTTTGAGCAGCTAGGGCAGCTGCAATATCCATCCAATACATTAAGCGGCCTCCCATAAGGTTTCCAAATAAGTTTGTATCGTTGGGGAGCACTAGCTCCGTCATGATAGTTAAACTATCTGCAGGGGATTTAGTTTGCATATCACCGTTTCTGCAAAGATAGTACAGGGGATTCGGAGAAAAGAGTAAGTGCTGGGTCTGCTTTTTTTGTTTTTGGGAAAAGTACTTTCTCCGCTTTTTTCCAATAATCAAAGAAAGAAGTAAATCGGCCGGTTAGTTCGGGGACTAACCATTCTCTTGATTCGTGTACTCCTGGAAAATGCTGAAAGGAAGGGTGCTCTCGGGTATAAATTGAATTGCAGTCACTAAGTCTTATAATTTCTCCAACTTCTCCTGCAAAAATTTGAAGACCTTCAATATTTTCTCCCAGTTCAATTATAAACTTAATTACTGCTTCACTGACCGGGTGCTCCCTAAAATGGGAGGGTTCAAGCACAAGGATGCGATTAGCCTTGATGTCTTTTTTCCAGGTTGGATCAAGATGATAAGGGTGATACAGAAACACAGGTAAACTAGGGTCTAATACTGGACTTTCTTTTATAGGTAACTGTGTTTGTAGCGTAATATTCTCGACAGGCTCTAATGCTGAAGGAACATCCAGTGAGGGTAAATCCAGATAAGGTTTATCTAGAAAAGTTCCTTTCTGTTTAGTGCCGCAATATTGATTAATGTTTTCCTGGTTGCAGTAGTATTTTTTTGAAGAAAAAGTACCTGCTACCCATTGCCAACTCAACGTATTACTGGCCAGGTCTCCGTCTAATAAATGGTAGTACATCCACTGAGAGGGAAGTCGCCAATCTGTTCGTCCAATATTACAGCTAATGGAAGCCGTGTACATACGAATATGGTTATGCATGTACCCGGTACGAATTAATGATTGGATACCCTCGTCAACAGCTGCAATTCCTGTGGAAGCTTCCAGAATTGCTTTAGGCAACTTGTGTGTTCGGATGGCTGTCCTGTTCATCCGTATATCTTCAAAAATATCATCTCCTAACTGCTGCCATACGCGTTGAAAATAATCTCTCCAGGCCAGCTCTTGTATAAGGCGTAATATTTGATGAGGCTGATAATCCAGCTGCATTACATATTCAGCGATCTGACGAGTAGAAATCACACCCCTTGAAATGTAGGGGGATAAATAAGTTACTTTACCATCCAAATAGTTGCGGGTAATACCGTAACCCACCGGATCAATTTTTTTGATACGGTTTTTGATGGATTGTATGTCTGTTGGAAAATGCATCTGTAGAACCTTAAACAATAAATTCCTTATTTAGTTCTGTCCAGTTGCATTAAAAATGAATTAGCTATTATAAAAAGCCGCTTTTTGCGATCTGGGTTCATCTTATCCAATGTTTTAACCAGCATTCCCAGTCGGGGATTCTTGAGAAAAAAGCCTCTTTGCTTATCCATGAAACGCCAGAACAGGCCATCCCAGATCTCTGTCCACGAAACTACTTCACCATTATCCAGTTGAGTGGTTATTTTCTTATCCCAATCCCCCATCTTGAGTAAATAGTTACTGCCGCTGATGTAGGGTTTAGTGGTCATCAATCCTCCATCTGCAAATTGCGTCATGCCGTAAACGTTCGGCACCATTACCCAATCATAGCTATCAATGTACCATTCCATAAACCATCGGTAAACATCGTCGGGGTCAAATTCGCAAAGCAGCATAAAATTCCCCAGCACCATCAATCGCTCAATGTGGTGTGTATATGCATTTTTCTTTAGTGTCTCAATGAGATGATCAATGGGATGAATACCCGTTTTTCCAGTCCAGAAACTGGAGGGGATTTTTCGGGTAAACTTCCAGTAGTTGGTAGTCCTTTGTTTACGTCCTTCTCTTTCGTAGACAATACGAATAAACTCCCGCCATCCAGAAATTTGTCTGATAAACCCTTCCAATGAATTCAGTGGAATTTTTTGGCTTTCCCCAAATTCAAGGGCCTCTTGGATTAGGGTGGCTGGTTCCAATAGACCAATATTCAAAAGCGGACTAATAACTGCGTGGTGCAGCCAAGTATGTTGAATGGTCATTGCATCTTCGTAAATCCCGAAATCTTTGAAGCGTGTCTCCAAAAAATTTCTCCACCAATTTCTGGCTTGTTCGTGTGTAACCGGATAATTAAAGTTTTTTGTTTCTCCAGGGTTCTTTGAAAAATGAATTTCTACATATTGAATAGCTTCTTTTACATGCTTATTGGGTTTGATTGCTGGAAGTGCTGGAGGTATCTTTTTTGTAGGAAAGCGTTCCCGATTTTGGTCGTCAAATGTCCATTTTCCTCCAACGGGTTTTCCTTGTTGATCTATCAACCAATTACGCTGTTTTCGTTGCCAGCAATAAAAATCTGTTTGGAAGTATGTTTTTCTTTTTTCGAAGAAAGTTTTCACTTCATTTAGTTGATTAAGAAATCCGGGACTTGGGTAATCTGTTAACTTAATTTTTAATTGCTGGGCACTTCGTTTTATTTTTTGATGCAACCAATCATCTACGGGGTCTATGTAATGCAGTTTTTCCAATCCTTTTTTAGAAAGCTCTTTCAGACAAATAGTTAGATCATGCGCTGATTCAATAGCAGTAATATAACTAACTGTGAAGCCTTTTTTTTCCAATAGCTCTTGAAAGGCGCGAAGGGATGCGCGATGAAGAATGAGTTTCTGCTTGTGGAAATGAAATTGAGTGAAGAACAGGGCTTCCTCTATCAGCAATACCGGGCGGTTTATTTCCAGGGCAGGGTGGGGGAAATAAAGCTGGTGAGGAAATAAAATAGTTAATTCTTTCATTGATAAGTAATGTTAGTTTAAACAAAAATCTTGGGTGTTTGTTCTTGAATAAATTTAATTTATGGAAAGCTTACGCGGAAAGAATGTATTGATTGTAGGTGCTACGGGGGATATTGGGATGCATACAGCCCGGTTATTACAGGGCAGCGGGGCCTCCCTTTTTCTTTCTGGCCGAGATTCGGTTGCATTACAATCCTTTGCCCAATCAATTGGGGTACCAGCCGCGCAGTACTTTGCTGCCGATTTGCAGGAGTCTCCTGCTGTGGCCGAATTAGCTCAACGGTATTTTTCCGCCTTTCCAACAATTGATATTTTAATAAATGCATCAGGTATAGGAGTTATAAAGCCCATTGAAACACTTTCTGAGGAGGAAATGATGCAAACGCTTCAAATCAACTTACTGGCGCCTTTTCGTTTGTTAAAGGGATTTTTGCCTGCTATGAAAACCGCAAAAAAGGGGCTTATAATTAATATTCCGGGGGTACTAGGAAAAGTTCCAATGGCGGGCGCGGCAGCCTACAGTGCTTCAAAATATGGGCTGGTGGGAATGATGCAAAGTGTAAGGGAGGAGATCAAACGCACCGACATTCGTATTACCAATGTCTTTATGGGGGGTGTTAATTCCGGATTTTGGGATACCATCGATCTCCGTGTACAGCGAGAAAAAATGATACAACCTGAGGAGGCGGCGCGCTCTATTTGGTTTCTTTGTCAGCAACCGGCAAGTGGGGTTGTTAGCGAAATGGTATTACAGCCTTTCAATCATCAAGCAATTTAGAAAGGAGCTGCAATTGTTCTCCCCTTGTTCCACTATTTTTGCAGGCATACAATTCAGCTGTTCTCACCATGCCTATCCACGATTTGTCTCCCTCTTTCGATAATACGGCCCTTGCATTTCAGTACAAATCAGATTCTGAGCTAAAAAAAGCACGTTTTCTTTTTAAAGTGATGTCCAACCCATGGCTCGTTCAGATTGGCACGCGCCTCACACCTTGGTCCATTCAGGCGGGGCTGCCAGTAAAGGGTTTGATTCGTTCTACTCTTTTTTCGCAATTCATAGGAGGGGAGACCTTGGAGCAAACCATTCCTGTTGCTGAAAAATTAGGTTCATTCAATGTAAAAGTTATTCTGGACTATGGAGTAGAAGGTAAACAAGGCGAATATTTTTTTGATCAAGCACGTGACGAATTTGTACGTGTGATTGATTTTGCCGCCACGCAATCCAATATTCCATTCATCAGTATCAAATTAACAGGTCTTGCACGTTTTGAATTATTAGAGGAGTTGCATGCCAGGATGATTGCAATTAATAAGCCATTATTGGAAAGGTATGAACAGGCACTGAACGAACTTCCTGCTGCATTATTGAATGAGTGGGGGCGTGTCTGTTCCCGCATGGAAAAAATATGTTTTCATGCTTCTACAAAAAAAATTGCAGTAGCGCTCGATGCAGAGGAAACCTGGATTCAGGAACCGCTTGATGCTTTATGTGCGATTATGATGGAGCTTTGCAATAAAAGCGCTCCCTTTGTCTACAATACTTATCAATTATATCGTACAGATCGCTTAGAATTTTTGCAAGCCATGTATCAATTGGCGAATAGTCGTGGTTATATATCTGGCGCTAAGTTGGTTCGGGGTGCTTACATGGAAAAAGAAAGAAAACGTGCCGCAGCGTTGATGTACAATTCTCCTATCAACCCCACCAAGGAAGCAACTGACGAGCTTTACAACAAAGCCCTACGTTTTTGTATTGATCATATCGGTCATTTTGGAATGGTGGTGGCTTCTCACAATGAGAATAGTTGCCTGTTGGCATTTAATTTATTGAAAGAGCAGGGGTTGCCTTCTGATCATCCTCATATTCATTGGAGTCAACTGTATGGCATGAGTGATAATATTACTTTTAACCTGGCTCATGCAGGTTGTAGCGTTAGTAAATATCTTCCCTTTGGTCCCATTGAAGATGTTGTCCCCTACTTAATGAGAAGAGCGCAGGAAAATACGGCTGTAAAAGGC
>SXWI01000143.1 GCA_005791465.1 Bacteroidota bacterium
AGAACAAGCCATCGAAAACTCCATCACCGTTTTTAACCTTGAAAGCGACGAAATCAAGGGGCAGATCATCGGAAGAGAAGGAAGAAATATCCGGGCCATCGAAGCTGCCACAGGCGTGGATCTGATCGTGGATGATACTCCCGAAGCAATCCTCTTGTCAAGTTTTGACCCTCTGCGTCGTGAAATAGCCCGTCTGAGCTTACAACGATTGGTCACTGATGGACGTATCCATCCTGCACGTATTGAAGAAGTGGTGGAGAAAACACGTAAGCAAATAGAGGAGCAGGTCATGGAAATCGGTGAACGAACTGTAATTGAACTGGGCATTCACGGACTTCATAAAGAATTGATCAGGATGGTGGGAAGAATGCGCTTCCGTTCGTCCTATGGACAAAACTTGCTGATGCACAGCCGTGAAACAGCAAACCTTTGCGCCACTATGGCCGCCGAATTGGGCCTTAACCCCAAACTGGCAAAACGCGCTGGACTTTTGCATGATATTGGAAAAGTACCTGATGAGGAAAGCGAATTGAGCCATGCCTTGCTAGGTGCTAAATTGGCTGAAAAATATGGTGAAAATCCCGCTGTGGTCAACGCGATTGGCGCCCACCACGACGAGATGGAAATGCAATATGTGATCTCCCCGATTATTCAGGCCTGTGATGCTATCTCCGGAGCCCGCCCGGGTGCCAGAAGAGAGATCATGCAACAATACATTCAGCGTATTAAAGACCTGGAAAATCTGGCCATGTCCTATAACGGTGTTGAAAAAGCCTATGCAATCCAGGCAGGTCGGGAATTACGCGTAATTGTTGAGGCTGAGAAGGTAAGCGACCAGGAATCAGACAGATTGTCTTTTGAAATTGCCCAAAAAATCCAAACAGAAATGACCTTCCCTGGCCAAATCAAGGTGACGGTTATCCGGGAAAAAAGAGCGGTAAATGTTGCCCGATAGGGTGATTTTCACTACCTTTACTCTCCTTAAAACTTTTACACATGAACGCCATTGCCTTTGTACACGAGCAGTTAACGGCAAAAAAGGAATTTCCGGCTTTCAAACCCGGCGACAACATCACTGTCAATTATAAAATTATTGAGGGTAACAAGGAGCGTATCCAGTCCTTCAAAGGTGATGTTACCAAGAAGCAGGGTACCGGAAGCACTGCCAGCTTTACCGTTCGTAAGATTTCTGATGGGGTTGGCGTTGAAAGAGTGTTCCCCTTCTACTCTCCCAACATTGAATCAATCGAGTTAAATAAAACGGGTCAGGTACGTCGTGCCAAGCTATTCTATCAGCGTAAGCGTAGTGGTAAGAGCGCCCGTATTCGTGAGAAAAGAATGGCCGTTGCAGAATCTACAGGAGCTTAATTCAATCAAACTTGTTAAACCAAATCCCGTTCTACAACGAACGGGATTTTTTATGCCGGTTATTTAAAGGCTGTCTTATCTTTGCAATTACAATTTTAGTTTATGATAAACCCCATTCTGCTAGGCATGCTTGGAACCAACGAAATCATCATTATCCTGGTTATCGTGCTTTTATTATTTGGAGGTCGTAAGATCCCTGAGCTGATGAAAGGGCTTGGCAAAGGTGTACGTGAGTTCAATGACGCAAAGAATAATGTGAAGAAAGAAATTGAGGATAACGCCAACGACGTAACACGCTCTGTTAAGGAATAATTCCTTTTGAATTTTATGCCCCTCTTGGTGAATCAAGGACGAGTGTTCGCCCTGGTTTTCCTGTTATTGCTCTCTGCAAAAACCAGCCTAGCACAAAAAGGTCCACGTGGTTTTAATCAATTGTTTGACAGTACCAGCTGGAGCTCCAAGACTGGCGTCAGACTCAATCCACAAGCCATCAGTTTTGTAGAGGGGTATATGCAACGCTATGGCCCAGGCCTGCGTAAAATGAAAGGCTGGGGACTTCCCTACTTTAATATGATGGATCAGGTGTTGGCAGAAAATGGATTACCTGGCCAATTAAAATACCTGGCCGTGATAGAATCAGGTTTACGTTCCACCGCTATTTCTTGGGCAGGTGCCGTGGGGCCCTGGCAGTTTATGCCCGCCACTGGAAAAAGGTACGGGCTGAAAATAACTGCGCAACTAGACGAGCGAATGGACTATGTCAAAAGCACCAAAGCCGCTGCTCGTTACTTAAATGACCTTTACAAACAGTTTCAAGATTGGTTGTTAGTTATTGCAGCTTATAATGGAGGAGAAGGCGCTGTTAACAGAGCCATTCGACTAAGCGGAAGCCGAGACTTTTGGAGATTGCAACAATACCTTCCTGCAGAATCCATGAATCATGTAAAAAAGTTTATCGCCTCCCATTATGTTTTCGAAGGCGAAGGAGGGGCAACCACATTAACCCGACAAGAAACCTTAGCTCAAGCAGAGCGTTTAGCAATACCCTTATCCGCAGCAGCGCAGGAGGGCACCACTACCCTTCTTTTAGAAGGACGCTATAAAAAGGAAGCCATTTTAAAATACACAGGGGTAGATCCGATGGAGTTCAAACGTTACAATCCTTCGTTTGACGAAACAATCTCAATGCGAGGCAATTATTTGTTACGGCTATCTATAGCGTGTATGCAAGCCTTTGAAGAGAACAAGAAAAATATTTTAGAGGAAAGCTTACAGCTATTACTACGAGGAAATTAAAAATCGTCCTCCTCGTCCAGCTCCTTATCATTGAAGAGATCATCATCAAATTCATCCTCTTCAAGTTTGAAATCATCTTCCTCCTCTCCTTTTTTAGCAGGACCCTTTTTCCCTTTTGACTTTGGCAAATCAAACTCATCAAAGTCAGGATCCCAATTGTCCTCTTCCTGTTTTTCCCAATCATCCCCTTCTACATCCTCCTCCTCATCATCCTCTTGACTCTTTTTGGGTTTAGAGGAATCTTTTGCAACAGCAGCAGCAGGGCCGGAATTTTTTCCAGTGGTAGTAGCAAGCTTTTTTGCCTTTTCTGATTTTGTAGTCATAGCAGAATAGGATTAGTATTGTAAAATTTCGACGAAGTTTTTAAATCGCCAAATTTTTAAATTCTTTTTTAGTTGGAAACAGATACTAATTGATCACGTCCTGGTCCGTTAGAGATATATTTTACGTCCACGCCTAGGTATGTATTAATAAAATTTACATACGTCTTCATTGCGTCTGGGAGCGACTGATATGTTTTACAGGCACTGGTTGTTACACCCCAGCCTGGAAACTTTTTCCAACAAGGCGTTGGTTTTGTTCGTTCTAATTGATATGGAATTTCTGTTGTTTTCTTTCCCTCCACCTCATAGGCAGTACAAACGGATAATTCAGCGAAAGAATCCAAGACATCGGCCTTGGTCATTACAATTTGTGTTACCCCATTGATCATACAGGCATAGCGGAGTGCAACCAGATCAATCCATCCACAGCGGCGTGGTCTGCCTGTGGTAGCTCCAAATTCATTGCCAATTCGGCGTAGTTCTTCTCCG
>SXWI01000144.1 GCA_005791465.1 Bacteroidota bacterium
AAACAGAAAACCACGTGTGGTATTAACCTGGGCCCCGCATATTAAACCGCTGCCACAATGTGTAGCCAATAGTTTTGCGGAGTGGGTTAATGCCTGGGGCAAAGCTGATTTTGTTATTACACATCCCCCAGGCATGGAACTAGAGGAAACATTTACAAAAGGAGCAGGTATTGTATATGATCAGAAGTTGGCTATGGAGGGAGCAGATTTTGTCTATGTAAAAAACTGGAGCAGTTATCAGCAATATGGTAAGATGGCTGAAGGTGACACCCAGTCTTGGATGCTTACTCCTGAACGTTTGGCTGTCACCAATCAAGCCAAGGTCATGCACTGCCTTCCTGTTCGAAGAAATATAGAATTAAGTGATCAGATTCTAGATAGCACAGCAAGTTTAGTGAATCAGCAAGCTGGCAATCGTGTTTGGGTAGCGCAAGCCGTTTTAAAAAATCTTTTGCAGGCCCATGGATAAACCGGTACTCTATATTATAAAAGTAGGGGGTCATCTGATTGATGATCAAAAAAGACTTGCAGCATTTCTGGAACTCTTCTCCAACTTGCCAGCCACCACCAACACTGAGATACCCATTTATAAATTATTAGTACATGGCGGAGGCAAAATGGCTACACAACTGGGTGAACAACTGGGAGTACCCGCACAAATGGTAGAGGGAAGAAGAATTACAGATAGCGAAACCCTGAAAATTGTAACGATGGTATATGGAGGCTATCTAAATAAACAGCTAGTAGTTCAGTTACAACAACTAGGTTGTAATGCACTAGGCTTGACAGGAGCAGATGGGAATGCTGTTCTGGCCCACAAAAGAGAAAATACCCAGATAGAGTATGGCTGGGTAGGTGATATTGATCAAGTTAATTCGGAATTATTCAAAACGCTGCTGAAAACTGGTATTGTGCCCGTAGTTGCTCCACTCACACATAATGGCAAAGGTCAATTACTCAACACTAATGCAGATACACTAGCACAGGAATTAGCCGTTTCTCTCAGTAATATTTTTACAACCAGCCTCCTTTTTACTTTTGAAAAAGAAGGTGTTCTGGCAGATCTTGCGCAAGAGAACTCTTTGCTTTCCAGTGTCAACGCGGGGGAATACCATCACTTAAAAGCAGAAGGCAAAATTTTTTCGGGTATGGTTCCTAAATTAGATAATGCATTCAGAGCATTGGAGGCAGGAGTCAACCAGGTAATTATTGGAAAAGCAGAAAAGCTACATGAATTAATACAAGGTAAAGCAGGTACAACCTTAGTAAAATAAGATGAAGAGTACAACCATAAAACAGGAGGCCGTTTCTTTATTGCAACGTTTAATTACCATCCCTTCTTTTAGCAAACAGGAAGAAGGAACTGCTGCTATATTAGTTGAATATTTGAAGCAATGGGGAGCTGAGCCATACCGTGTTGGAAATAATGTTTACGCAATTGCAAAAGGTTTTAATCCTTTACAGCCTACTCTTCTTCTCAATTCGCATCATGATACGGTAAAACCAAATGCACATTACACTAGAGATCCTTTTTCTCCCCTTATTGAAGAAGGAAAACTCTATGGATTAGGAAGTAATGACGCAGGTGCTTCCCTGGTAGCACTAGTGGCAAGTTTTCTGCTCAGCTTCACCAAAAGCAGCAACTGGAATTTGATCATAGCAGCAACCGCAGAAGAGGAAATCAGTGGAACTGCAGGAATTGAAGCATTACTACAGGATAAAAATTTTATTGAACAAACCAAAGGTTGTTTTTTACAGGAAAATATTCACCCTCATACTTGTGCTATTGTGGGCGAACCCACCCTTCTTCAAATGGCAATTGCAGAGAGAGGCTTACTGGTACTCGATGGAGTGGCACAAGGAAAAGCAGGACATGCAGCGCGTGAGGAAGGTGAAAATGCGCTTTACCATGCAATGAATGCTATACAGACCATTCGAAATATTAGTTGGGAAAGAAAATCATCTTTACTAGGACCAGTCAAATGCAGTACAACGGTTATAGAAACTGAGAATAAAGCACATAATATCGTACCCGCCTCTTGCTATTTTGTAGTGGATGTTCGCGTTAACGAGCAATACAGTTTTCAGGAAGTGATTGATATTCTACAATCCGTTATTCCACCTGCTGTACAATTAAAACCAAGAAGTACCCGACTTCGTTCATCCCTAATTCCCCTGGATCATCCCCTTGTAAAAGTTGGGCTAGCTAATCAACTCAGCTATTACGGTTCACCTACTACTTCTGATAAAGCCTTGCTACCCTTTCCAGCCTTAAAGTTGGGACCGGGTAATTCTGCTCGAAGCCACAGTGCAGATGAATGGGTGGGTATTGATGAAATAGAAAATGGAGTTGACTTATACTGTATACTCATTGATCAGCTAACCAATTCAAAACTGAACGCATGAAACTTTGGCAAAAAAAGACAGAGGCATCTGACGCTGTAACAATATTTACAGTAGGTAAGGACCGGGAAATGGATGCGTATCTAGCAAAATTTGATGTGATTGGTTCGTTGGCACACGCAAAGATGTTAGGAGAGGTTGGATTACTTACAGCATCTGAAACACAACAATTATTGACAGCTCTTCGTGACATTTATCAAAAAGTTGAGCAAGGAAATTTTCCTTTGCGTCCAGAGATGGAGGACATTCACTCACAGATAGAATGGGAGCTCACGCAACAACTTGGCGATACTGGGAAGAAAGTTCATATGGCGCGCAGCAGAAATGATCAAGTATTAGTGGATATCCGTCTCTTTTTACGAGAGGAGTTAGAAAAAACGGTCTTTGCCATTCAAACACTTTTTTCGTTGTTGCAAGAAAAAAGCGAACAACACAAAGATGTTCTTTTACCAGGCTATACTCATTTGCAACTGGCAATGCCTTCTTCCTTTGGCCTTTGGTTCGGAGCTTATGCGGAAAGCTTGGTGGATGACTGTATACAATTACAAGGGGCCTACAAAATTGTCAATAAAAATCCACTCGGTTCCGCTGCCGGCTACGGTTCGTCCTTCCCTATTAACAGAAGTTATACTACTACCTTATTGGGATTCGGAGATCTCAATTACAATGTGGTCTATGCACAAATGGGAAGAGGAAAAACAGAACGTGTGGTGGCACAGGCGTTGGCAGGTGTTGCAGAAACATTAAGCCGATTTAGTATGGACGCTTGTTTATACATGAATCAACAGTTTGATTTTATTTCTTTTCCAGAGGAATTAACTACGGGCAGTAGCATCATGCCACATAAAAAAAATCCGGATGTATTTGAATTGGTTCGTGCGCATTGTAATCGCATCAAATCATTGCCCAACGAAATAAGTCTATTGACCACCAATCTCCCATCCGGTTATCATCGGGATCTTCAATTATTGAAAGAACATTTATTTCCAGCTTTTGAACAAATTCGGCAGTGCACTGCCATGCTGGAGTTGATGATCAGCTCCATACAAATTGAAAAAGAATTACTTCAGGATAAAAAGTATCAATATTTATTTAGCGTAGAGGCAGTCAATGCACTAGTCAATCAGGGTGTCCCTTTTCGCGATGCTTACCGGCAGATTGGAGAAGCGATTGAAAAAGGAACATATGAGGCCCCCACAAACCTTGAACACACACATGAGGGCAGCATGGGTAATTTATGCACCACACAAATCAAATCACGGATGGAAGAAACCTTGCAAGGCTTTCCTTTCAACGAAGTAAAGAAAGCCCTTGAGGGATTATTGTCCTAACCCATATCGATCAACCAGGTAAAGTAGTGCTGCCATATTTACGGCTCCCAATTCCAATTCTCTTTTGTTTACCGCTTCAAATACATCGTTGCGAGCATGATGATAATCAAAGTATCGCTGTGAGTCGGGCTGAAGTCCTGCAACTGGAGTATTAAAAGTTCTATTCAATGGACCAATATCAGCCCCTCCTCCTCCTTTACTGAATTCACTACAACCGTAGGGGGCAATTAGTGATTGCCAGCCTAGTACACGCTGGTATTTAGTTTCACTCATCGTAAATCCAAAACCACGCGGCGTAAATCCACCGGCGTCACTTTCTAAGGCAAAAATATGTTGTTCATTTTTCTCTTTTGCTTCTGCTGCGTATTGAGCACCTCCCCGTAATCCATTTTCCTCATTGGCAAATAATACAAAACGTATAGTATGACGAGGTTGATAGCCAATTGCTTTAAAGGCCCTGAGTATCTCAATGGTTTGCACACAACCCGCCCCATCGTCATGTGCTCCCTCGCAATTATCCCAGCTATCTAAATGCCCACCCACAGTAATAATCTGATCTGGAAATTCAGTACCCTTTAATTCACCAATGATATTATGACCAATTGTATCGGGTAAAAAATAACCATGTGTCTCCAATTTAACCTGCACCACTTGTTTTTGTAGCCACTGGCTCAATTGATCGGCATGTTCTAAACCAATTGCCACAGCCGGTATTTTAGCATACAAACTATCATAACGAGTAGCCCCCGTATGCGGATGATTATTAGCTCCATGACTCATACTGCGGACAATGGTACCCACAGCACCATATTTAGCAGCCTGTGAAGGACCTTGTCCACGATATTTACTGGCATCACCATATGCCTGAAAAGTTCTAACAAACGTTGCGTTGAAGGGATAATTATAAAAAACAATCTTACCCTTTACCTGTTCCTTTTTTAACTCTAACTCTTCGAATGATTTTACTTCCACCACCTGAGCCGTCACACCCTTAGGACCCGATCCAATTGAATTACCCAATGCCACCACATCCAAGGAAAGTCCTCGTTTTCCATCACCCAAGTCCACTATGGCTCCAGCTTTATCCTCACCACCACGTACCCAATGTGGAACCATACATTGCTGCATCCAGGATTTATCTGCTCCTGCTTGTTGCATGGCAGTCAATCCCCATTTTTCTGCTTTGACCATTCCAGAAGAACCCGCCAACCGAGGTCCAACCTTTTTTGTCAGGACACGAAGGTTTTCATATGCCTTGGAGTGTAATAGAATTTCATCAGCCAGTTTTTTAATAAATAAAGAATCAACAGACTGAGCCTGAACAGCTCCAGTAAAAACTAGCACCATTACAAGTATTATTCGATTGAATAAAATCATAACAAGCCTATTTAGTATCCTGAAGTTAAAGAATCCTTTGAAGGGATTCGCTCCTTTTAAATAACCTACCTTTGCAGACCCATACAACGCGTATGAAAATTGGTATAGTTTGTTATCCGACTTTTGGTGGTTCTGGCGTATTAGCCACTGAGCTGGGAAAGGCATTGGCACAAAAGAATCACGAGGTTCATTTTATTACCTACCAGCAACCGGTACGACTAGAACGTTTTGTTCCCAATATTTTTTATCATGAGGTGCAGGTACCAACATACCCACTATTTGACTTTCCTCCCTACGAGACAGCCTTAGCCAGTACCCTGGTTGATGTAATCAAAAATCATCACTTAGACCTTTTGCATGTGCACTATGCAATTCCACATGCATCAGCCGCTTATTTAGCTAAACAGATTCTGGCCAAGGAAGGGATACAGATCCCTTTTATTACTACGCTTCACGGAACAGATATTACATTGGTAGGCCGCGATAAAACTTATGCCCCTGTTGTTACTTTTTCTATCAATGAAAGCGATGCGATTACCGCTGTATCACACAATCTTCGAGAGGAAACCTTTAAGCATTTCAAGATCGATAAGGAAATTGATGTGATTATGAATTTTGTGGATGTAGCGCGTTTTAATCGTAAACCTATTGATGCCTTTCGAAAAGCAATCGCCCCTACTAGCGAGCGCATATTGTTACACGCTTCCAACTTCAGGAAAATAAAGCGGGTGCCCGATGTGGTTCGGATTTTTGCTTCTGTTCGTTCTAAAATTCCTTGTAAACTTTTATTTGTGGGAGATGGCCCCGAGCGAAGTACAGCCGAAGATCTAAGTCGTGAATTAGGCGTGAGCGATGATGTATTGTTTGTTGGTAAACAAGAACAAATGGAAGATATCCTTGCAATTGCAGATGTCTTTTTGCTTACTTCAGAATATGAAAGTTTTGGATTGGCGGCACTCGAAGCAATGGCCGCAAAAGTTCCAGTAGTATCAACTGATGCAGGTGGACTTGCTGAAATCAACATTCATGGAGAAACTGGTTTTCTA
>SXWI01000145.1 GCA_005791465.1 Bacteroidota bacterium
ACTAAAACGATTACTCAACCCCAAACTGATTACAAGCTGTGTAGGTGTTGCGTTCATTGCATAGATATCACTGATATTCGCAATCACTGATTTATAACCCAAATGTTTTAGCGGAGTATAGATCAAGTCAAAATGAACACCCTCAACCAACAAGTCGGTGCTGATCACGGTTTGTTTTCCAAAGTGGTCAATCACGGCTCCGTCATCTCCAACGCCCACAATAGAAGAGGCATTTTGCAATTCAATATTTTTTGTTAGATGATCAATCAGTCCAAATTCTCCCAAGGAGCTGATTTCTGTACGTTGATTTGACATAGTACTATTTTAAAGTTCTTTACGTCCGTTAATTACTTCTACCATCTCTTCGTGTATAAATCCGTTTGTAGCAATCAGCTTATGTTGATAGACTGAAAACGCATCTCCTTTAAAGTCCGTTACTTTTCCACCAGCTTCTTCTACAATTAAATAACCAGCTGCACTATCCCAGGGTTCTAATTTTTGTTCAAAGAATCCATCAAATCTTCCGCAGGCAACCCAGCAGAGATCAATGGCAGCGGAGCCCAGTCGACGCACAGGAACCCCCTTGCGTACAAATCGTTCAAACACCTCAATAGGTCCATTGGGTTCATTGATATAGGTGTAAGGAAAGCCAGTTACTAAACAGGATTTTAGTGTAGAAGTTTTTTTGCTGACCTGTATGGGTTTATCATTTAACGTAGCGCCCTTTCCTTTTTCTGCAAAGAAAAACTCTCGTAAATGCGGATTGTACACGGCTCCGAGAATTATGCTGCCTTGAAATTCTATGGCAATGGAAACACAATTAAGCGGGATCCCTTGTGCAAAATTTACAGTTCCGTCAATGGGATCGATGATCCATTTATATTCAGATGCTTGTGGAATTGCACCACTTTCCTCTGCTAAAATCTGATGATCGGGAAATGCTTTTTTGATTACGCTGAGAATTGCTTTTTCCGAAGCATGATCGGCTTCGGTAACCAGGTTATTTACACCTTCTTTATTGCTTACTTCAAAGCTACCCTGGAAAAAACGAAGTATTTCTGCGGCGCCTGCCTCAGCTGCCTCGTGTAATATAGTGTGGAGCATGCGCGAAGATAACACGTCCCCCGCTCAAATGCTTATATTCGCACTACAATTGAAACCGTGCGATGGCGTCAATTCTTGACATAAAAATTCCGCGGGCACTGGCCTCGATTCTCCAGATTCCCATCAATGATAACCGTCGGCAACAGCTCCGGGTTCTTAAAAAGCTGTTGAAAAAAGCCCGCTTTACAGCATTTGGTCAACAGTATCATTTTGATCAAGCACTGTTGAGTAAACATCCGGGTAAGAAGTTCCAGGAGCTGGTTCCTATTCATGATTACAACAAGATTTATAACGAATGGTGGAAGCAAACACTAGATGGCACACCCGATGTGGCATGGCCTGGTCAGATTAAATATTATGCGTTGAGTTCTGGTACCTCGGAGGCTGCTAGTAAATATATTCCGGTCACCAACGATTTACTGCGTAGTAACATGGTTAATTATCTCCGACAGTTGATTAGCCTGGTTCGGTATGAGGAGGCCAACATGCGTGCCATGACAAAGGGATTTTTAATGTTGGGCGGCGCTACGGATCTAAAGAAAGGAAAAGCAGGTTGGTATGCTGGTGATCTCAGCGGAATTCTGGCAAAGCGAAGACCATTTTGGTTTCAAACTTTTTATAAACCCGGGGGTCGTATTGCAGCCATCAGTGACTGGAATCAAAAATTACAGGAAATTGTAGAGCAAGCTCCTAATTGGGATATTGGTTATCTCGTAGGCGTTCCAGCTTGGTGTCAAATGTTGATGGAGATGGTCATTGAAAGATATAAGTTGAACCATATTCACGAGATTTGGCCCAACCTGAGTTTTTTTGTGCACGGCGGTGTTGCCTTTGAGCCTTACAAGAAAGGATTTGAAAAATTGTTAGGTAAGCCCATTGTATATGTAGAGAATTATTTATCGAGCGAAGGCTTTATTGGTTTTAAAACCCGTGAGCAGGCAACAGGCATGCAGTTGATTTTAAATAATAATATCTTTTTTGAGTTCATTCCGTTTGACGAATCCAATTTTGACGCCGATGGAAATCCTTATCCGGAAGCTGATGCAAAAATGATTCACGAAGTTGAAGAAGGTAAGGAGTATGCATTACTCATGAGCACCAATGCAGGAGCCTGGCGTTATTTGATTGGGGATACTATTCGATTTACCGATATCGAGCGTTCTGAGATTGTAATTACCGGACGTATCAAACATTTTTTGAGTTTGACAGGTGAACACCTGAGTGTGGATAACATGAACAAGGCTATTGAGTTGGTGAGTGACGAACTCAATATCAGTATTCCTGAATACACAGTGGTGGGATTTCCTTATCAAAGTTTTTTTGCGCATCGCTGGTATGTGGGTACTGACGACAAAGTAGACGCTGCCGTATTGCGTACTAAAATTGATCAGCATTTGCGTGTGTTGAATGATGATTATGCCACGGAAAGAGACAGCGCCTTAAAAGAAGTTTTTTTGGAAGTACTACCCGAGCAAAAATTTTTGGACTTTATGGCGTTGAAAGGAAAGCTGGGTAGTCAACATAAATTTCCCCGTGTGATGAAAGGAAAGATGTTAGCGGATTGGGAAAGATTTCTCCAAACAGGTCAATGTTAATTATATATGAGCAAGAGCGCTGTTGTTTCTAGGTCCTGGTGGCGCACAGTAAAGCGAATTCTTTTTTACTTTTTTATTTTTCAATTTGTATACATCCTTGCTTTACGCTGGATCAATCCTCCCATTACTATTACCCAGTTGAGTAATTGGGTTAGCGGTAACGGAATGCGTAGGGACTATGTTTCCGCATCGGAGATTTCACCTTATATGCGACTAGCTGTGATTGCCTCCGAAGATCAACTCTTTACGGAACATTACGGTTTTGATTGGAAACGTATACAGGAGGCAATGGCGTATAACAAACGCAAACCACAAAAGCTAAGAGGCGGTAGTACCATAAGTCAACAAACAGCAAAAAATGTTTTTTTATGGCAGGGTCGAAGCTGGATCCGAAAGGGACTTGAAGTTTATTTTACTGGCATGATTGAATTACTATGGGGCAAAAAAAGAATTCTTGAAGTATATCTCAATGTAATCGAAATGGGTAAGGGGGTGTTTGGAGCAGAGGCTGCGGCACAATATTATTTTGGAAAGTCCGCCAAGCAATTAACAAAACGAGAAGCGGCTATGATTGCAGCGAGCTTACCGAATCCCAAGCGATATAAAGTAAAACCCGTTTCTCGTTATGTGCAGGGTCGTAGTAATTTCATTCTACGCCAAATGATGCACTTACAATCGGAACCGACTGTACGTAA
>SXWI01000025.1 GCA_005791465.1 Bacteroidota bacterium
AAAAAGTTCCAAGGAAGAAGGAGGCTTTTCAAATTCAACCAACCATTCATGGGCTCCATTGGCATTCGCCTCAAAATAAACCGGAGCAGCTGTATAATCAACTACGGTGGCTCCCGTTTTGGTACAAGCAGCCGCAATGGCCTTATCTGTATTATCGACAATCACTTCTTCCCCAAACGCATTGATGTAATGCTTTAACCGACCTGCTACATTAATTCGAAAAGGATTTAAAGAAACAAATTCAATAGTATCCCCTATCAAATAACGCCATAGACCCGAGTTGGTACTTATCACCAATGCATACCGCTGCCCAAGCTCCACATCCTGCAATCCAATAGTGCGGGGATTGGAAGAACCGTATTCACTAACCGGCATAAACTCCATAAAAATTCCATGGTCAGTAAACAATAACATGCCCTCTTGAGAAGGATCATCCTGTGCTGCAAAAAATCCTTCACTGGCATTGTACATGTTCAGGTAAGTAACTTGTTTTCCCAACAAGGCAGAGAACTGTTGGCGGTAAGGCGCAAATGAAACGCCTCCGTGTAAGTATAATTCAAGCGAAGGCCAAACTTCTGCAATGGTTGATTTTCCAGTTAGCTCAAGAATTCGTCTGAACAATACCATGGTCCAAGTAGGTACGCCCGATATAGAAGTAACATTCTCCAAAATAGTTTGCTGTGCCAGTTTCTCAATTTTTGACTCCCATTCGTCCATTAGTGCTATTTGCAAATCTGGTGTTCGAAGCCAATGTCCCCAGAAAGGAGAATTCTGTAGCAATACGGCACTTAAATCCCCTACCTGTGCTTCTGGGTTAAGTGGACTCAGTGTATGACTTCCTCCAATGATCAGTCCTTTACCTGTTAACAGAGCAGAATCAGGACGATGGCAATAATAAAGGGTGAGAACATCTTTGGAGGCTTTAAAATGTCCTTCCTGTAAGGCTTCTTCACTGACTGGAATAAACTTACTCTTATCACTGGTAGTTCCGCTGCTTTTGGCGAACCAATTGATAGGTGTATTCCATAAAATATTTTGTTCACCCGCTACAATCCGATCAATGTAGGGCTTAAGATCTTCATAGGTGTGAATGGGTACTGCTTCTTTGAAAGAACGAACATTAAAGAGCGATCCAAAATTAAAGCGACGACCAAACTCAGTGTATTGAGCTGAAGTAACCAAATCCTGTAATACCTCTCGCTGTGCATTTAACGGGTTATCTCGCCATGCATGAATACGCCAAGAACGCATCCTGGCCAATGAGGATATAGCGGGTGAAAGCAAATTCATTAATAAGGAAAATTAACCAAAATCGGTCAGCTATACGCCAATTGTATAATTGGCCGTAAAGAATCCTTGACTGAGGCGGGGGCAAAAGAATAATCCAGGGCTTGTAAATTACAATGCAAAAAATCCGCTAGGGTCCAACCGAAGGTTTCTGCCAACTGTTGATATTCCTCACTGAGGGTGACAGGTGTAACGGTTCTAGCATCGGTATTTACACTAACGGATAATCCTTTTCGATATAACTGATCAATCACATGATCGGCATAGGAAGGATAGATATTGGTACGTAAGTTGCTACTAGGGCAAACCTCCAAATGAATTCGTTGTTTTTTAAGTTGATCCAGTAATTGAGTATCCTCAGTTGAACGAACACCATGTCCAATTCTGGAAGGCCTGAAATGCTTCAATACTTCCTGAACGCTTGAAGGACCACAAGCCTCACCGGCATGAGCCGTAACCGGGATAGCATGCGCATGCGCGTAATCAAATGCCTGTTGGTGTGGAGCAACCGGATAACCCGCTTCATCACCGGCTATATCAAAGCCTACCACCCAACCCTGCGGGATAAAAGTTTCTACCAACTGAACAGTTTCCATACTCTGCGCTTCCGTGTAATGCCGTAGCGTACAAAGAATCAAACGCGGGATAACTCGGTACAAACTGGCCGCCTCTGCCAATGCATCTTGTACAGCTTTCACTACTTGAGTTGGTGTGAGACCTTGTCTTGTATGCAATAGAGGAGCAAAACGAAGCTCAGCATAAATAACTCCATCCGCCTCCAATTGACGCAAAACATCCAAGGTAACCAATCGAAGTTGAGCAGTGGTTTGCATCAATAGATAGCCGCGGGAAGAACGATTGATGTATTCAACCAAGTCAATGGCTGGAAGTGGCGCAATAAATTCATTTTCAAATTGCGAACGCGTTACCGTTGGATCCAATTGCTGCACTACCTCATAACTAAGGCTGCAATCCAGATGGAGATGCAATTCAATTTTTGGAAGTTGACGGTAATCCATGTGTTGCAAAAAAGAAATCAATTAGTCGATAAAGAAGACTGTGCCGCTTCTTCGTGCAACCAATCTTTTCTTTTTAATTCAAAGTTTCGACCGAGGTATAGCTTACGAACCTGTTCATCCGCAGCCAATTCTTCGGCAGTACCATGTTTAAAAATACGGCCTTCAATCAACAGGTAAGCACGATCACAAATAGACAAGGTCTCGGTTACATTATGGTCAGTAATCAGGATTCCAATATTCTTAAACTTCAATTTTGCAACAATGGCCTGGATATCCTCTACCGCAATGGGGTCAATACCCGCAAAGGGTTCATCCAATAGAATGAACTTAGGATCTACAGCCAATGCTCTTGCAATTTCTGTGCGACGTCTTTCTCCACCGCTCAATACATCTCCATTACTTTTTCGCACATGCCCCAACCTAAACTCCTGTAATAAGGATTCGAGTTTATCCTTTTGCTCAGCCTTACTCAGTTTAGTCATTTCGAGGACCGCTGAAATATTATCCTCTACGGTAAGCTTTCTAAATACAGAGGCCTCCTGGGGCAAATATCCAATTCCCATTTGAGCCCTTTTGTACATGGGTAGTGCCGTAATATCCTGTTCATTGATAAACACTTTACCAGCATCAGGTTTGATTAAACCGACTACTTGATAAAAGGACGTGGTTTTACCAGCCCCATTGGGACCTAACAAACCTACAATTTCACCCTGTCCTACCTCAAAAGAAACCTGGTTAACGACTGTTCGTGTACCATACTGTTTCATGAGGTTTTCGGTGCGTATCTTCAACTGCATAGAACAAAAGTATGTAAGTTTGCACATTACGTACCTATGAAAGTCATCGATCACATTAACCAGGCCAAGGATACGCTTATTTCCTTTGAAGTATTACCCCCGTTGAAAGGCAAGGGTATCGAAGCATTGTACAAGCATCTGGATCCTTTGATGGTTTTCAACCCTTCTTTTATCAATGTTACCTACCACCGTAGTGAGCATGTGTTCAAGAAAAAGGCAGATGGAAATTTTGAAAAAGTAGTAGTACGTAAACGGCCCGGCACTGAAAGCATTTGTGCGGCCATCATGAACAAGTACAATGTGGACACCGTACCCCATTTGATTTGCGGAGGATTTAGTGTCAATGATACCGAGGACGCGCTGATCAATTTAAATTACTTAGGTATCGATAACGTGTTGGTATTACGAGGCGATGCTGCAAAAAATGAAAGTGCGTTTGAACCAGAACCCGGAGGACATAAATACGCAGTTGACTTGCTTCGACAGGTGGTATCGCTCAACGATGGTATTTATTTGGAAGAAGAATTAAGAGATACCCAGAAAACTAAATTCTGTATTGGCGTAGCCGGTTACCCTGAAAAACATTTTGAAGCACCCAATAAAGAAACTGATTTACTACACCTGAAACAAAAAGTAGATACAGGTGCAGACTATATCATTACACAGATGTTTTTTGACAATGCCAAGTACCATGCCTTTGTAAAAGATTGCCGCGATATAGGTATTACTGTACCAATTATTCCAGGTCTCAAGCCAATCTATACCAAAAAGCAACTAACTATTCTTCCCAAAACCTTCCATATTGACCTACCCACTGATTTATCCAATGAAGTGTTGCGATGCAAGACAGATTTGGATGTGGAGAAAGTAGGACGCGAATGGTTGCTGATGCAATCCCGTGAATTGAAAAAGGCTGGCGTGCCTGTATTACACTACTACACCTTGGGTCGTCCCCAGCTAGTGGCGGATGTGGTAAAAGATATTTAAGCGGCTATTTTTTTTCCTTCAGCTTTAGCTGTAAAATTTCATCGATTTGTTCAAACGATAGCTTTTTAGCAACAATTCGTTTGTCTTTATCCAGCAGATAAAGCGTGGGGAAAGATTGTACATCGTATAGTTGAGAATACCCCGGCACATTATTACTGACACGCTCTTTCTCGGCTTCCTTAGAGTAATAGACATGACTCCAGTGACCCAAATTTTTATCACGAATAAAGCTTAACCAGTCTTTACGAGTTCCTTCATTTTCTTTGGCAACGGCATAAACGCCTAAGCCCTGGGACTTCCAGCGTAATTGATACACAGAATCAATTTTAGGTAAGGTTTCCTTACAATGTCCGCAAAGAGGATCCCAGAATATTACCAGTGTATATTCTTTTTTCAAGCCATAAAGTGAAATAGATTTTCCGGTGGAATCTGGAAGCTGTATTTCAGTAGCCGGACTTCCAAAAATATTCGCCATCAAACTATACGCACGATCGGTAATCGTTTTCTTGCCTTGTTCACTGAGCCAGGAAGGTGGATTAGTGGCAAAGTATTTTTCATAGAGATGAACAAATACAGCATCCTCCCACATATACCGTTGTGAATAATAACGATTGACAAAACGGAGTAACAAGAAGCGCTCCATCTCAGCATTGGCCTTTGCAAAACTCAGCATGTAATCCATCTCTTTGTTCACCGAATCAGGGTGAGGTGCTACTAGTTGATTAAAATAACGATCTACTTTGTCTTCAAAAAAAGTAGTGTAGGCTAATCGGCCATCCCAAAAATTAACCCCTTCCCAGTAATGCTCTTTATAGTAGCGAAAAGCCGCAACAGAATCTTCACGTGTAGCGGGCTTTTGCAAATTAGCTGGTAATATCGGCTCTTTCATAGCAAGCAATAAAGCACTGAGTATGGTATTAGGATGCTCAGTAATCATTTTTTCTCTGTAGACACGTAACTCCTGGTCAAGGCGAACTAATTCTTGATTAATACGAACAGAGTCTGTAGTGGTTGCGCTCTTCAATGATTCCCGAACTATGTTGATTTGTGCCCCTTTCTCTCCCACGCTACGCTGATAGGCATTAAATAAATCATTATCTGTCGAACCAATAAACTGAATACCGGCAGGCGCCGTTGCAGAATCTGCTACTACCGAAAAAAATTGTTGCTTGTCAAGTAAGATCTCAAAAAAACCAGAGCGGTTGGGATAACCCACCAAATAAATACCGCCTTGTAATGGCTTACTACCTTTGAAAGTTCCGGTACTATTATTATCCAGTTTAACGGAGTCAATAATCGGATAGGTTTTACCAAAATAATGTCCCAGGTAGATGTATTGATTTTTGTAGGGCTTAAATGTTACTTTAATCTCATATCCCGTTTGTGCCAGTCCGTAAAAGCCCAGCAAACAAAAACAAATGGTTAACCAGTTTTTCATACGCATAGTGGACGATAAAGTTATTAAAAATCAAGAGGACAGCGCCGTTATCTTTGTCAAATGAGGCGAGCAAAAAAACCAAAGATCATTAACCAGGTATTGGTGGAGGACTATGCTGCCGAGGGAAAATCGCTGGCCCGGATTGATGGTAAGGTTATTTTCATTGAAGGCGCCCTTCCCGGGGACCGCGTGGATGTTAGAATTCACAAGAGCAAGAAAGACTGGGCAGAAGGCTCAGTAATCCATTTTCACGAATATGCCCCCCACCGAATTGCCGCCCGTTGTGCTCATATGGGTGTGTGCGGTGGTTGTCAATGGCAGGAATTGCCTTACGATTGGCAGTTGCGTTACAAGCAACAGCAAGTAGAACAAACCTTAAAACGAATCGGGAAAATTGAGTTACCAACGCTGGATCCTATTGTCGGAAGTCAGTCTATTTTTCAGTATCGTAATAAAATAGAGTACACCTTTAGCAATAAACGTTTTTTATTACCCAGTGAATTAAGTAATCCTGATATTTCTGCCACTACCAATGTGGCAGGTTTTCACGCACGCGGTTTTTTTGATAAGGTGGTAGATATTACTACCTGTCACTTGCAAGCTGAACCCACCAATCAAATTCGTCTGTTCATTAAATCCTATGCACTCGAGCGCCAACTAAGCTTTTATGATTATCGTTTACATACTGGCTTTTTGCGTAACCTGCAGATTCGAATTTGCGAAACAGGGCAAATAATGGTCAACTTGATTGTGGGTGAAAATAATCCAGCTCTCATACTTCCATTATTGGAGGCTTTACAAAAAGAGTTCCCTTCCATTACTACACTTTTATATACTGTTAATCTCAAATGGAACGATAGCATTTTTGACCTGGAGCCTATTGCTTTTACAGGACAAGGGTTTATAGAGGAAGAACTTTTCAATACGCGTTACCAGAAAAAATTTCGTTTCAAGATTGGGCCGCGCTCATTTTTTCAAACCAATACACGCCAGGCAGAAAAATTATATCAACTAACAGAGGAAGCAGCGGGATTAACTGGTCAAGAAACCTTGTATGACCTCTATTGCGGAACAGGTAGTATTGGAATTTTTATGAGCCCGGGAGCCAAAAAAATTATTGGAGTAGAACAGGTAGCCGCAGCCATTGACGATGCCCGCGAAAATGCACAATTAAATAATTTGAATAACACTTCTTTTTTTGCAGGTGATGTAATTGATATCTGCACCAGTGATTTTTTTGCAACACAGGGGCAGGCCGATGTGGTAGTCACCGATCCGCCACGTGCAGGTATGCACCCTAAATTAATTGAGAAACTGATTGAAATAAATGCCCCGACTGTAGTTTATGTGAGTTGTAATCCTGCTACTCAAGCACGAGACTTACAGTTATTGGATACCCATTACCAGGTAACAAAAGTGCAACCCGTGGATATGTTCCCGCATACCCATCATATTGAGAATATTGTACAATTAAAAAGACGATAAAACGATTCGCGTACTTTTGCAACATGAGTGACTTCCGATTCACGAGACCCGACGGCTTTCCCCCCATTGTAAAAAACCTGATCATTATCAATGTCCTGGTTTTTATTGCGCAATTGACCCTGTCCAATCGCTTTCCCATTACAGAGTGGTTTATGCTATGGCCGATCATGCCTGATCAACTACATAAATTATTAGTTGAGTCGGGCGCCCTTGAAGCTGGACAACAATTCAAGCCTTATCAGATTGTAACCCACATGTTCTCCCATTCGCCCAGTACTTTTTTCCATATCCTTTTCAATATGTTCACGCTTTGGATGTTTGGTCGTGTGCTGGAAAATGTTTGGGGCGGAGAGCGTTTTTTATTTTTCTATCTGGCCTGTGGATTAGGGGCAGCCGCTTTACATCTGGGTATGCAATATTTTCGTTGTGAGGAGTTGCTCTCTTTTTTTCAGGTTAATGATTACAAAGCCATTCAAGACAATATTGGCGCCATCTCTCCAGCCTTGGGCGCCAGTGGTGCTGTGATGGGTGTGATGGCGGCTTTTGCCTTTTTATTTCCCAACACCGAATTATATATTATGTTCATCCCGGTACCGGTTAAAGCCAAATGGGCTATGCTGGGATTAGCCGCCATCGATCTGTTTGGTGGTGTTACTTCTATAACCGGAGACAATATTGCCCATTTTGCCCACCTGGGTGGAGCCATTACCGGATTTTTGATTGTCTATTTTTGGAACAAAACCAACCGTCGTTCGTTGTATTGATCGTATGAATTACTCCTCAAGCCGAAGATTAACACTGGGAGATGCAAACAATGCATTGATTAAACTGGTAGCAGCCAACCTGATTGTATTTATTACGCTCTCGCTTTGTAAAGCCTATTTCTTTTTCTTTTATCAAGATAGAGCGGTGCTGGAAGCAACCTTCCGCACCAGCATTCTTCCCTGGTTTCTCTTACCGGCTTCTCCAACAGAAGTGCTCACACATTGGTGGACCATTTTTACGTTCCCCTTTGCCAACCTGGGTATTTGGATGGTCATAGGCAATATGCTTTGGCTATGGGCCTTTGGATTTATTTTTCAAGACCTCAGTGGCAACCGAAAAATTATTCCGCTTTATCTCTATGGCGCTTGGGCGGGCGGCCTGACTTATGTAGTAGCATCCCTCTTTTTCCCTTCTCTTGCCAACACGGGCGGATATATGGGATCAACAGCTGCAGTGATGGCTATTGCAGTAGCTACCACCCTGCTTACGCCCCAATACAGAATTATGCCCGATTTACTGGGTGGATTTCCCCTATGGGTATTAAGCAGTGTATATATTCTGATTACGCTAGCTACCCGACCATTGGATCAACCGCTCAGTTATTTACCACTCCTCGCAGGAGGATTGACAGGATTTATTTTTATGCACTTAATTGGAAGAGGAATTGATACCAGTGCATGGATGAGCAACTTGTTTGACTGGGCTGGTCAGCTATTTAATCCCAACCGACCTAAAAAAATAAGACTCCCCCTCAAAGAACAATTATTTTATAAAGCAACACGCAGACCCTTTAAAAGAACACCTCATTTAACACAAGACCGCATTGATGCAATTCTTGATAAGATTAATGCAAAGGGAATGAGCTCACTTAGCTCGGAAGAACGCGAAATCTTAAACAGAGCGAGTAACAATTAAATTTTGGCGTCGATAATTGAACACAGTGATTCAAAAATTTGATCTACTGTACCTTCACCGGGTATCGATTCAAATTTTCCTAGATTTTTATAATGCGCAGCAACAGGACTTGTCTCTGCCAAATACACTGCAAAACGTTTACGAATAACAGCCTCGTCAGAATCGTCACTGCGACCAGAAGTTTTTCCACGATTGAGTAATCGCTTCACTAATTCTTCCTCACTGACCTCCAGGGCAATTACTGATGCAATAGAAGTTTGCTTACTTGCTAATAATTTATCTAATGCTTCCGCCTGCGCAGCAGTACGAGGAAATCCGTCAAATAAAAAACCACGCGCCTGTTTATGCTGTTCAAAAAAAGAATCCACCATTCCAATCACCACTTCGTCAGGTACCAGCTTACCAGAGTCGATATAACTTTTGGCAGATAGTCCCAGTTCGGTTTTGTCAGCAATCTCCTGACGTAACAAATTACCTGTAGACAGGTGTTTGAGCCCGTACTTTTCTACAAGCCGATCGGACTGCGTTCCCTTGCCGCTGCCCGGAGGGCCAAATAAGATTAGATTAAACATAAACAGTGGTTTTGTAGGGAGTTCAAAGGTAAGCCCGTACTCTTAATCTTGATGCGAACAACTGTATGTATCAGGCAACATTCCTTACTTTACGTTGTTATACCACTATGAGAATTATAGTATTCAGCTTTGCCATAGCCAGCCTGCTCTGGGTTCAGAGTTGCGGGGCGCAGTCCAACTCATCAACTCAAAAATCAACGCGCAATATGGAATCTAATCAAAGTAATAATCCGGTTTACTCCCGTACGGATAGCAGTGAGATAAAAATTACAGAGGGCGAATGGAAAAAAATTCTATCCCCAGACGTCTATTATATTGCCAGAGAGAAAGGGACCGAAAGGCCCTGGACCAGCCCCATTGAGCACTCAAAAGAGGTAGGTACCTATTACTGCAAAGCCTGTGGAAATCCCCTTTTTAAAAGTGATACCAAGTTTGAAAGTGGTTGCGGATGGCCCAGTTTTTTTGAACCTATTCGTAAGGGGAGCCTACTCTACATTCAAGATAATAGCCATGGGATGAACCGAGTAGAGGTGCAATGCAATCGATGCAAAGCACATTTAGGGCACGTCTTTGAAGACGGTCCGCCTCCTACCGGACTTCGCTATTGCATCAATGGAGTAATCCTGGATTTTGAGAAAGCGGCCACGAAGAAATAAACTACATTCGCAGCAGCAAAACAGACCGATGCCTTTTTCCCAACTAGCAGAGACCCTTATTGGTTCAGAGATTGTCCGATTAGGTGGAGAGATCAAAGAAAAAATCAGACAAGGAGCACATATTTACAATTTTACCATTGGTGATTTTGATCCTTCTATTTTCCCAATCCCTGCTGAGTTAGAACAAGGAATTATCGAAGCCTATCGTCAGCACCATACCAATTACCCTGCAGCCGAGGGAAATCTTGATCTAAGAGAAGCACTCTCCACATTCATCCAACAAAAGCAAGGTCTCTCTTACAATACCAGTGAAATTCTGATTGCCTCTGGTGGTCGACCACTCATCTACACGGTATTCAGAGCCATTTGTGATAAAAGCGATAAAGTAATTTATGCAGCGCCTTCCTGGAATAATAATCACTACACCCATTTTGTAGAGGGTGAACACATTTTGATTGAAACCACAGCTGAGACAAATTTTATGCCTACTGCCGAAATGATTCGGCCGCATATTCAACAAGCAAGTTTACTCTCCCTTTGTTCACCACAAAATCCAACCGGCACTACATTTAGAAAAGAGGAATTAGCTGCTATTTGTGATTTAGTACTGGAAGAAAATAAACGCAGAGGGCCCCAGGAGAAAAAACTATATGTCATGTATGACCAGATGTACTGGCATCTGACCTATGGCGCGATACAGCATCAAGATCCTGTTTCATTGCGACCAGCCATGAAGGAATACACCATTTTCATTGATGCAATTAGTAAAGTGTTTGCAGCAACGGGAGTTCGTGTGGGGTGGTCCATGGGACCTACCGCCCTAATCCAGAAAATGAAAATGATTCTCACCCATATCGGCGCATGGGCGCCCATGGCGGAGCAAAAAGCATTGACAGGATTTCTAGGCAATACAGCAGCAATTGACAGTTATCTGACTGAATTTAAAGCAGGTATTGAAAAAAGATTACGCGCTATCCATGATGGTTTTCAAAAAATGAAAGCTGCCGGTCTAGCAGTAGATTCAATA
>SXWI01000026.1 GCA_005791465.1 Bacteroidota bacterium
ATGATCCCTACACCAGGCATCATTGGTAGGATTATAAAAAAAATCAACCCCAGAAGGATCAACACCGGCAGTTTCCAAGGTTTGTGAAGCAAATTTCTGCATAGCATTATCCGCAACATTGATCCTAACTTTTTCTCCTTTGAGGAGTTCTTTGATAAACAATGCGTAAGAGGAGAAAATAGTATGAATTTTTCCAGGCCAGGATGCTTCCTTATGAGGCCAGCTTAACCAAGTGGCTTCATGGGGAGCAAATTCAGCGGGAAAATAATATCCCAATTCGCGAGGAATTGATGCATTAATGCTCATCGACATATCGCTTGGTGATAGGATCGTATGAATCTATTCTGCGGTCGCGAAGAAATGGCCAGTGCGTACGATAATGATCTGTTTTAGAAAGATCGATTTCTAGCACTTTAATTTCTTCCTGTTCATGTGTGGCTTGCCAAATGATAGTGCCGAAAGGATTGGAGACAAATGAACCACCCCAAAACTGCATGGCGCCATTTTGTTCAAGTCCAACGCGATTTACACTGACCACATGTACTCCATTGGCCACGGCATGACTACGTTGAATGGTTTGCCAAGCTCCGTATTGCTCCGTGTTGGTAGCGGGGTCCTGAGACGTAGCCCAACCGATAGCGGTTGGATAAAATAAAATTTCAGCCCCCATCAATGAAGTAATTCGGGCAGCCTCCGGATACCACTGATCCCAGCAGATTAACACACCAATAGTTGCAAAACGTGTTTTAAATACTTTATACCCGAGATCACCAGGAGTAAAATAAAATTTCTCGTAATAGGCAGGGTCATCCGGAATATGCATTTTTCTGTACTTACCCAAGTAAGATCCATCCGCATCAATCACAGCAGTAGTATTGTGATATAATCCCTCCGCACGTTTTTCAAAAAGCGAAGCGATCACCACCACTCCTTTGGCCTTGGCAATAGCCTGAATTTTTTCTGTAGAAGGTCCCGGAATGGACTCCGCTAATAAAAAATTATCATAGGACTCAACATCACAGAAATAGAGTGATGTAAATAGTTCTTGCAAACAAACAATCTGTGCTCCTTGTGCAGCTGCCTTTTCGATTCCGGCAATTGCTTTTTGGAGATTCGCCTCTTTATCTGCTACACAGCTCATTTGCACAACACCAATAGATACCTTTCGCATAGTTTGGAATTGAGTGGCAAAAATAATCGTTTCAAGCAGGAGGAAGACCAAAGAAGCCTTTTCTCCAAAAAAAATGCCCTCCGGCTGGAAGGCATTTTGATTCGGTCAAATTCGGTTTATGCAGAAGGAGCTTCTTCAGCAGGAGCAGCCGTGTCAGCAGCAGGTGCCACTTCCACTGCCTTGTCTGCAGCTTTCTTACGTGCACCACCGGAGCGGCGTGTTTTCTTAGCTGATCCCTTCTCTTCTCCCTTCTTATAGATCTCATTAAAATCAACCAATTCGATCATTGCCATATCAGCATTATCACCAGGACGAAATCCTAATTTGATAATACGCGTATAGCCACCAGGACGACCAGCAATCTTTTCAGCAACAGTACCAAAAAGTTCTTTGATCGCTTCTTTATCCTGTAAATAGCCAAATACAATACGACGCTGATGCGTAGTATTATCTTTTGCTTTTGTAATCAAGGGCTCCACAAAGCCTCTCAGAGATTTTGCTTTTGCCGTAGTAGTTACAATACGCTTGTGCTGGATTAACTGGCAAGCCAGGTTTCCAAGTAGGGCCTCGCGGTGTGCTTTGGTACGACCCAGGTTGTTTACTTTGTCTCCGTGACGCATGACTTTTTGTTTTTAGCACTGCACCGTGTCAGGAATTGCAGTGATTGCTGCTGAAATCAACAGCGGTTATAAAAATTAAATTTCGCTAACATCAATACCCATCTTGGCAAGATCCATACCAAAATACAGACCACGCTCAGAAAGTACCTGCTCGATTTCAGACAAAGACTTTTGTCCGAAGTTGCGGAACTTCATTAGATCTTCTTGCTCATATTGAACAAGTTCACTGAGAGAATTGATCTTAGCGGCTTTCAAGCAATTGAAAGCACGCACAGAAAGATCCAAATCTTCCAATGGAGTCTTCAATACTTTACGAAGCTGAAGCGTTTGCTCATCAACCAGATCTTCTTTCTTTTCTTCTTTATTATCGAACGTGATGTTTTCGTCGGTAATGATCATTAAATGCTGGATCAAAATGCGAGAAGCCTGCTTTACAGCCTCTTCAGGATGAATAGTGCCATCCGTAGAAACTTCCATGATCAGCTTTTCGAAGTCTGTACGCTGTTCCACACGGGTATTCTCAATACTGTACTTTACATTTTTGATTGGCGTGAAAATAGAATCAGTAGGAATGTACCCAACAGGAGATTCTTTCGGCTTATTATCCTCTGCAGGAACATAACCACGACCTTTTCCAATAGTCAACTCAAAATCCAAACGAGCTGAACTATCCAAGGTGCAGATCAATAACTCAGGGTTCATGATCTGGAATGCCTGTGTGTTCTCACCGATTAAGGCAGCGGTAAACTCAGTTTTGTTCTTAATAGAGATGCTGATTTTTTCGCTGGTGAAATCCTGATCACCAATTTTCTTGAAACGAACCTGCTTTAGGTTAAGCAATAGTTCTACCACGTCCTCGCTCACTCCTTTGAGAGTTGCAAACTCGTGATCAACGCCTTCTATCTTGATGCCAACAATTGCATACCCCTCTAAAGAGTTAAGTAATACACGACGAAGAGCATTACCAATTGTAACACCATATCCTGGTTCCAACGGACGGAACTCGAATTGAGCATTAAAATCACTAGCCTTCTGTAAAATGATCTTATCAGGTTTTTGAAAATTGAGAATTGCCATACGATTATTTTTTCGGTGAGAGGGATTACCTCATTGGTTTACTTAGAATACAATTCGACGATCAGTTGTTCCTTGATATTCTCAGGAACACTTTCACGCTCTGGATAAGTGATAAACGTACCCTTCATTTCAGTCTCATTAAAGTCAAGCCATCCAAACTTTGGATTCTTGCCACGAATGGGGCTGGTAATTGAAGTACGAGTACGACTGCTGTCTTTGATCGTAACTATATCACCTGGCTTTAAAGAGTAAGAAGGAATATTCACCACCTGACCATTCACCTCAATGTGCTTGTGGCTCACGAGCTGACGGGCGCCAGGGCGAGAAGGAGAAATACCCATACGGAAAACCGTGTTATCCAATCTTGCTTCCAAAAGCTTGATTAGATTTTCACCAGTTACACCTTTACGGCGAGCTGCTTCTTCAAATGTTTTGCGGAATTGTTTTTCCAGTACACCATAGGTATACTTGGCTTTTTGTTTTTCACGAAGCTGCAGTGCGTATTCACCAAGTGTTTTACGCTTGCGCTTGTCTCCATGTTGGCCGGGAGGATTACTGTTCTTCCCCAACCATTTACCATTTCCCAAAATGGGCTCCCCGAAAATACGGGAGATCTTGGTCTTAGGACCATTGTAACGTGCCATAGTACTTGTTCATTTAAGCTTTTTTAAAAACCGGTGCGACGATCGGTAAAAAGCTTTAAAAAAATTAATCGTGCACCCTTTAATAAAATGAAACGACTGGCGTCGAACTATTTAATTATACGCGTCTCTTTTTAGGAGGACGACATCCGTTGTGAGGCATTGGTGTAACATCCTTGATCATAACCACCTCAATTCCGCTTTGTGATAAAGAGCGAATTGCACCTTCACGTCCAGAGCCTGGACCTTTTACATATACATCTACACGCTTCAAACCAGCATCAAATGCCACTTTCGCAGCATCAGCAGCCGCCATTTGAGCAGCATAAGGAGTATTCTTCTTAGAACCGCGGAAACCCATTTTACCAGCACTGCTCCAGGAAATTACCTGTCCAGTTTTGTTGGTAAGACTGACAATAATGTTGTTGAATGTCGCAGAGATATGCGCATCACCATAAGAGTCAACTTTCACGACTCTTTTCTTAGAGGCTTGCTTTGCGCTGGGTTGCTGTTGTTGTGCTTTTGCCATTGTATTACTTGAGGTAGTCTTTTAATTATTAGCTATTATTTTTTAGGAGCCTTCTTTTTACCGGCAACTGTTCTACGTTTTCCTTTGCGGGTACGGCTATTTGTTTTAGTACGCTGGCCACGAACCGGCAATCCTTTACGATGACGAAGTCCGCGATAACAAGCGATATCCAACAAACGTTTAATACTCATTTGTACCTCAGAACGTAATTGACCTTCCACTTTTAGTTCATCAGTGATAACGCTACGAATGGCATTCAATTCGTCGTCATTCCACTCATTTACTTTTTTGTTACGATCGATTTTGTTCTTATCGAGAATATAGCGAGCAGTAGAAGGACCAATCCCATAGATATAGGTCAATCCAATCTCCCCTCTTTTCTGTTTTGGTAAATCAACACCGGCAATACGAGCCATAATTGAGTATTAAAAATTAATTAGTTTAAAATAGGATTAACCTTGGCGCTGCTTGTAACGAGGATTTTTCTTGTTAATGATGTACAGCTTGCCTTTACGACGGACAATCTTACAATCTGCGCTGCGCTTTTTGATAGAAGCTCTTACTTTCATCTTTATTCTGTTTAACAGTCTTATTTATAACGGAAATTGATCCGTCCCCTTGTCAAATCGTATGGAGAAAGTTCAACACCAACTTTATCACCGGGGAGAATACGGATGTAGTGCATTCGCATTTTTCCTGAGATCGTAGCTAAGATTTCGTGTCCATTTTCCAGTTTTACCCGGAACATAGCATTTGATAATGCTTCTAAAATGACTCCATCCTGCTTGATCAGCGGTTGTTTCGACATACGATTTTAAGGGGTGCAAAGATAGGTCGTTATCAGTGAATAACGAAGAAAATCCCTAAAATTTTGAAAGTGAGGGGATTACTCAGCCCAACTCATTACATAGCCTTGATTTTCAATGTCTAAGGCTTGCTTTGTTAACATAAGGGGGCGGAA
>SXWI01000027.1 GCA_005791465.1 Bacteroidota bacterium
AGGGAAACGGTTTTCCAACTTGCGAAATAGAGTCGTGGGGATGGCATACCCTAAATAGAATTGCCAAGAGGAAAATGATTCATGCACTAAAAAGGTACTCGGATTGAAAGGAAATGCAGCCTTATGCAGTGCATCCAATTTTATACGATCGTACAGGGCGATGGGCATCATGCTTTGTTGAGGAGCGTCAAAACAAACCTGTACAGTTTGAGGAGTTTCAACATCCCTAACACAGATGTCCAAAAATTGATCAATATAAGTTTCGGAATCCCAATTATCCAGCTGAAAAAAAGCACCTTTATTCGCTTTTTGAGTAACAGAATCGATCCACAAATAGGCGGCTACTTGTTGACTAAACAATAAGGAGAGTGTCAATTTACCAGCAGTCTGGTCTGCCGCTTCATATGAAAAAAAGGGGTTCACAAATTGAATTCAGGTGTGCAATGTTACTTAAAATTAAATAATTGTAGGTTTGCTTACACATGATAAAAAAATCATCTCCCCCCTTACAGGTTGAGATCAGCAATAAGTCGATATTAAAAATGGCACTTCCCATTAGTATGGCCATTTTAATACCACAGTTAAACTTTGTTATTAATAACATATTTCTTGGACATTTTGAACAAGACTCCATTGCGCTTGCAGTTGCGGGTATTACTGGTGTTTACTATCTAATATTTGCCGCAATAGGTTATGGCTTAAATAATGGACTTCAGACATTAATCGCAAGAAGAGCTGGAGAAAACAGACCGGATGAGGTTGGTAAATTATTTGGTCAAGGAATTTTAATTGGCTTATTACTTGCATTAACAGGAATTATACTAACCTATACATTGACACCTATAGTATTTGGAATACTAATTAAGGATCCCACCAATTTGGCTAAAGCGATCGAATTTATACAAATTAGAATTTGGGGACTCCCCTTTCTCTATATATATCAATTAAGAAATGCCTTATTGGTTGGCACCAATCAATCCCGCTATTTAGTAGCGGGAACCATTGCAGAGGCCAGCTCAAACGTATTATTGGATTATATATTGATTTTTGGATTCGCAGGAATTCCAGCATTAGGATTTAACGGTGCAGCAATCGCATCCATTCTAGCGGAGGCAATTGGGATGCTGGTTATCTATTGGGTCATCAGCCGCAAGGGAATCACTAGGCAATTCAGTCTTTTTGCCAAGATAAGCCTGGATACCAAAATTCAGCGATCTATTCTAACTATAGCATCTCCATTAATGTTTCAGCATGCTATCAGTATAATTAGCTGGCAATACTTCTTTTTACTCGTAGAACATCAAGGAAATTTGGCGCTGAAAGTCTCCAATGTGATGCGCAACATATTTGGTGTATTTGGATGTTTCTGCTGGGCATTTGCTTCTACAGCAAATTCTATGGTTAGCAATATAATCGGGCAAGGCCGTCAGGAGGAAGTTTGGACTCTTATAAAAAAAATCATTTGGCTTAGCTTTTCTACAGTCTTTGCGGTGGTACTACTACTAAACTTGTTCCCTTCTACTTTTTTATCACTGTTTGGACAAGGCCCGGAATTTGTTGAAGCAGGCATACCCATTTTAAGAGTCGTGACTGTTGCTTTGCTAATATCCTGCATAGCTACCGTGTTTTTGAATACCGTTACGGCCTCCGGTAATACTCGTATCACCTTTATGATTGAAGTGGGCGCTACTGTTAGCTATTGCCTCTATATCTACTTGACACTTGAATATTTTCAGCTCTCCCTGACTACCGGGTGGATGAGTGAGTGGGTTTATTGGCTTTGCTTGCTAATCCCTTCTATATTTTATTTACGAAGCAATCGATGGAAGGATAAACAAATCTAGATTTCCCACCGATACTGAACAGAGGTATTTCCTTGAAAACCTGGGATGGGAGGATTAACTTTTACCAATTGAATGTCAATACAGGTTATTTGCGAAAAAGAAGAACATATAGCTGATACAATATCCATTACAACGGTTTCCAACAAGGGAGTTGGTTTTGACATCCGCTCTTGTACAATTTGATAAAGACTTACATAATCAACAGATTCAGGAAGTGAAATTATACTCGAATCTACTGGGTTATGAATGGGGTACGAAACAGACAAATTCACCAGGAATTGTCCGCCCGTTTTTACTTCAACGGGATAAAGACCATGATAGGCGTAAAAAGCAACCTGCTCTAATTTAACCTGCATCATTCTTTTTCCCATGAGAATAAATTAATGCGCTCCTAACGCACCTAAATAACGTTCAGCATCCAGGGCAGCCATACACCCACTTCCTGCTGCCGTAACAGCTTGTCTATAGGTTTTATCCTGCACATCCCCTGCTGCAAAAACTCCCTCCACATTCGTACGACTAGTACCTGGAGTTGTCAATATATAACCAGTACTATCCATCATAATCCAATCCTTAAAAATATCAGAATTCGGAGAGTGACCAATGGCTACAAAAAAAGCGCTAACAGCAATTTCTGTTCGATCATTTGTTTTATTATTAATAAGGCGAACACCTTCTACTTTTTTATCGCCTAAAATCTCCTCTGTCTCAGCATTCCAATGTATAGTAATATTTGGCGTGTTTTTTACTCGCTCCTGCATAACCTTGCTGGCACGCATTTCTTCTCTTCTTACAACCATATGCACTTGCGAGCAAATTTTTGACAGATACAATGCTTCTTCTGCTGCCGTATCCCCTGCTCCAACAATTGCTACCACTTTTCCTTTGAAAAAGAAACCATCACAAACCGCACAAGCACTTACGCCAAATCCGTTTAAACGCTGTTCACTCTCCAATCCAAGCCACTTGGCAGATGCACCCGTCGATATAATTACAGCATGTGCAGCAATCCACTTATCCTCATCTATTTGGACTTTGTGAATAGAGCCTGAAAAATCAACCTTGGTTGCCATGCCATACCGGATATCAGCTCCCATTCGAGCTGCTTGTTTCTCAAAATTAATCATCATGTCAGGCCCCTGAATTCCCTCCGGATAACCCGGATAATTTTCCACTTCAGTGGTGATTGTAAGTTGCCCACCCGGCTGTATTCCTTGATATAAAACCGGATTTAAGCCTGCACGGCTTGCATAAATTGCTGCGGTATACCCTGCTGGGCCAGAGCCAATAATCAGACATTGAACAGTTTCGATTGTTTCCATTTGATTACACTTATAAAGAGAATTTAACTTGCGCTAAATTACGCGGAAAGAGTAATAAGAAGAGCGTTATTAACGTGGAATAAAAAGCCTGCGATACTGCACTGCATAGCCGCCAAAATATCCTAATGCGCCGTTCGATAGGTTAGAAAGCACACGAGTAGGTGAAGAAAATGGATTTCCGACACTTGCAAAATTGAATTCTGTGGTACGCCAAAAATCAAAAGTTGCTTTGTCTATGGTGCAAAGTTTTAACTGTACAGTATCTCCCTTGTTAAATAAAGAGTATCCCTCTTCTAACTCACCCGTTCTTAATACCCCTCGGTCAATTTGGACTTCATAGGAGGTGCCGTCTATGATTTGGTCATCAAAAACTGAATTTAACCCCGGAAGAAAAGGCCCATTATTTTGCTTTGTAAAATATCGAATATAATCTCCAAAACCAGGTCGATCCTTGGCTCTAACGTATACGGCAACTTTGCCAGGGGGATTACCCGGCGGGGGTGATTTCCAAAAAATTGAATCTATAGATCGTGTTGTATCAGGAATACTAGTAATGGCTTGATAAGATTCCCCTTTCCAACGAATTTTCAAGGCATAGCTTCCACGTAAAACACCTTTGAGGATCGGCTGCTGTGCAACTGAATCAACCGTATAGTAATACCCCAGTAAACTTGCAGGCCCGATACCTGCATAGCCCTTTAACACATAACGGCTACCCGCATGTTCAATAGAAACTTCCGCATCTTTTACAAGGCTTTCATTTAAAATTGACAAATTAAC
>SXWI01000146.1 GCA_005791465.1 Bacteroidota bacterium
AGTTTGGAAAGGGTACCAGTAAAAAGAAATGTTTTGCCGGTAAGATTTCCAGTTGAATGAGTATCCTTTTTTTCATTCCGCAGGGTCAATCCCAGTTTCTCCAGCGCCTGAAGCATTTTAATATTATCAGAGTTGCTAAAGAACTGACGAATACTTCCCGCTACTTTAGTGCCCACATCTTCTAATTGCTGCAACTGTTCTTCTGAAAATGATTGAAAATCCAGTAAGTGATCAACGGCGTTAGCCAGGGTGCGTGCCGTAGTTTCTCCTACAAAACGAATTCCCAGTGCATAGATCAAGCGATGTAGTGGTTGTTTTTTAGAGAGTTCAATCGCTTGTTGCAAATTTTCGATTGACTTTTTCCCAAACCCTTCCATCGAAGCGAGTTGTGCAAAGTCAAGTGTATAGATTCCGGGAATATCACCAAGTAATCCTAACTCCACAAATTTTCTAACGTTGGCTTCGCCAAATCCTCTTATATCAAGGGCATCTTTACTTACGAAGTGAATAATTCTCTCGATGACTTGTGCAGGGCATTCTAAATTGATGCAACGCCATACCGCTTCTTCCTCCTCTTTGAATAATTTACTTTCGCAAACAGGGCAAACACTGGGAAACTGAATTTGTTTTTCTTTTCCAGTACGCGCTTCCGTCAGTGATTTGACTATTTGAGGAATAACATCACCCGCTCTTTCAATTAGCACTTGATCTCCAATTCGTAGATCTTTTTCTGCAATATATTCCTGATTGTGCACGGAGATACTGGATACCATCACGCCGCCAACTCCTACTGGTTCTAATTTTGCAACTGGAGTCACGGCTCCTGTTCGTCCCACCTGAAATTCGATTCCAATTAATTGAGTAGTGGCTTGTCTTGCTTTGAATTTAAAAGCTACTGCCCAGCGAGGATGATGTGAAGTCATCCCTAATTTTTCCTGTAGCGCCACCTCATTTACTTTGATCACCATCCCATCAATTTCATAGGGTAACGTATCGCGAACAGCTTCAAATTCTACGCAATAATTAATCACGTCTTGTATTGAATTGAATACTTTTTTTTCTCGTGCTGGGCTTCTGAAGCCCAGTTCCCACAATAAACCAAGTGTAGCGGCATGAGATTGCAGTGCTACCGGCGATTGTTCTTCTTTTTGAAGCGAGAAATAACTAAGATGATAAACAAATACTTCAAGATTACGCTTGGCTACTTCGCGAGGATCTTTGAGGCGCAGCGTACCGCTGGCTGCATTACGCGGATTCGCTAGCGGAGCCAATCCCTGCGCTGTTAAACTTTGATTATAGCGACTAAAATTTTCTTTGTTCATCAGTATCTCACCTCTGATCTCAGCTTGCTGAATTCTAAATTTTGAAAATGGGGCTGTTAATGGAACTGAATGTATTTGCCGTATGTTGATGGTTACCTCATCTCCAGCTACTCCGTCACCACGCGTGGCAGCGCGTACTAATTGATCATTTTCATAGATCAATGAAATACTGCC
The DNA here is from genome assembly GCA_005791465.1 of Bacteroidota bacterium. GTDB lineage: Bacteria > Bacteroidota > Bacteroidia > Chitinophagales > Chitinophagaceae > JJ008. The sequence goes on from SXWI01000146.1 coordinate 1,497, forward strand.
CCCGTCAAATTTGGGCTCTACACAATAGCTGATTTGTTCGAGACCGGACAATTCACGAACCTTTCTGTCAAAATCAAGTAAATCGTCAGCGTTATAAGAATTGTCCAGCGATAACATGGGCACCAGGTGTTGAACCGTAGGAAATTCACGGGTCAATTCATGGGCCACCCGTTGGGTGGGCGAGTCCGGAGTAATCAGGGTTGGATTCTCCTTTTCAATTTTTTCAAGTGCTTTAAAAAGCTGATCGTATTCAAAATCAGAAAGGAGAGGGTCGTTCAAGATGTAATAACGATGTTCATGAAAGCGCAACACGCTCCGCAACTCCTCAATGTTTGAAGATTCTATTCCCTTTTTTAGCGTTTGAAGAAGCGATTGGGTTCGCTCCAACCAAAAAGGGGTCTGCTCTTTTCCGTACATGGGCGCTAAGCTATTAGTAAAATTCCAAATCTCTAATGTGTTACAAATACATATTACTTGGTATATTCGTAATTGCCGAAAATGCTGCCATATGAAAAGGATCTCCCTGCTTGTGATAATGATCTGCGGGTCAGTTTATGCCTCAATAGCCCAACTTTTAACCTGGACTCCTGCCTTTCCGAGGGATAATGATAATATTTCCGTGGTAGTGGATGCCACAAAAGGTAACCGGGGTCTTAATAACTACACTAATGCCAATGACGTTTATGTACATACCGGTGTAATTACAAATCTCAGTTCGTCTTCCTCTGATTGGCGTTATGTAAAATTTGGTGCGCAAAGTCCCTGGGGTCAGCAAGTGGCCGGATTACAAGCCACTTCAATGGGGAATAATAAATGGCGTTATGATATCAATAATGTCCGCGCTTTTTATGGGGTACCTGCTGGTGAAACGATTCTTAAAGTAGCCATCTTATTCAGAAATGGAAATGGGTCACTGAAGCAAACTAACACAGATGGATCCGACATGTTTATCCCAATTTACAGTAACGAATTACAGGTTCGTTTTTCAGAACCTGCTTATCAACCTACGTCAACGCCTACGCCTGAGCCCATCAATTTACAAGTGGGACAAACACTCCCCGTAACGGCTATCACCAGTTTGTCCGC
>SXWI01000147.1 GCA_005791465.1 Bacteroidota bacterium
TGGAGTAAAATCATAGAGAAAACAGTAGCTACATTACCGGATTAGCTTTCCAGTTGTCTTAAACACGACCCATTTTATTGAAAGTCTTAAATATTCTTTAGCCAAAAATAAAATGGCGAAACTGAAATAGTAGATCCCCTTTCCCTTACGCAGTTGCATAATCAACAACTCATTCCTCATCATGATACGACGTAATTGAAGTTGTTTAGCAATGGCAGTACTACCACTGGATATATGGACTATAGTAGTGGAAGCTAAAAAATAAACTGTATACCCTAAGTGCCTGATCTGTTCACACCACAAGACATCTTCGCCGTACATAAAAAATCGACTATCCAGCTCTTTATCGGGTAATTGAGAGAGTGCCGAACGGCGTAGCATAAAAAAAGCGCCATTCACCCAATCCACCTCCATAGAATAATCATGCTTAAAATACTGCCCCAGCATTTTAGCACCTCTTTTGTCGGGCGGATAAACAAAAAGCAAAAAACGAAACAGATCAAATAATTCCCATCTAATTGAACGAAAACGACGAGCGGAATACTGAAGAGCTCCATCTGGAAATATTTGCCGACAGCCTAACACACCCACATTCGCTCTTTGCTGCATAGCAGTAACTGACAAACTAATGCTATCCTCTAACAAATAGGTGTCACTATTTAATAATAAAATAAAGTCTCCTTTGGCGGCACGTATGCCAAGATTATTACCCCCGGCAAAACCCAGGTTCGTCTTGCTGCATATAAGCGTAATGGATGGAAATTCATTTAAAAATGCTTGGGGATCTCTTTCGGTGGAAGCATTGTCAACTAAAATCACTTCGAAAGGAACCCCCTTGGTATATTGATATACAGAAGCAATACAATCACAGGTAAGCTGAAACGTATTATAATTGATAATTACAACAGATACCATGTTATCGATTGAATTGATAAGAAACAAACATCAATAGCTTAGAAAATACTCCCTTTCGTAATAAGGATATAGGAAACCTTTTTTGAAAACGAACTATCTGCAATAAAAAAGCGGGAACCGAATATCCTGCAGCATACGTACGAAGGGTCGATTCCTCTCTTAATTCCAAATTTCGCATTAAGCGCCACCAACCATCATAACTTTGAATGCTTCGAATGCAGGCGCTACCATGCTTTTTATAAAAAAATAAAGCTTCCGGTACTTCCACTTCTGGGTTACGAAAACAAGAATTAGTAACCTGAGAATCGTTATAACTCATCGTGATGAGGGGAAGTAAAATATATCGACAAGAGTACCGCCTTAACATCCTGACATAAGCTTCTAGGTCCACTAACCACTTTAAATTGGGGTCATACAATTCCTGCATACTTCTCCTGAATAAAACAACACTGGGTGGTCCAATAAAATTGTTGGCAAATAATCGATAGGGATCTTTCTTGATGGACTGAAAAAGCGGAAGCGATATCGTTTTATTTTTTATCTGATTACTACGCTCGTCATGCGAGTAATATCCAGAAAAGAGTACATCTGCCCCTTCATCCAGTTGCGCCGCAAAATTCTCCAGCGCATACTGATTCGTAAACCAATCATCATCGTGCATGATCTTGATCCACTGCCCTGAAGCGTGCTTTATTCCCTCTAACCAGTTAGCAGGTGTTCCTAATGGACGTGTATTTCGCTGATAATGGATTGAAAACTTGTAGGGCGTATTAAATAATAGCTCTTCATTATCCCGAGTACTAGAATCGTCAGTAATGATCACCTCAAAATCTTTGAACACCTGTTTGGCGATACTATCCAGCAAACGTTTTAGCAATGCTGGACGCTCATAAGCAGGAATACATATTGATATTAGCGGAATCATCGGAGCTAAATTCGTAATTTTAAGGCACAGATTAAGAAAATGTTATCCCAATCATTTTTAAGCAATTTATTCAAGGGCATTTATCGTCGAGTTTTCCAAACAGAAGCGAAAAGCTTTACTAATCTTTCGATTGGATGGATTCAACACAAATACTTGAAACACCTGCCAGCCGGAAAAACCAGAACCATCAAGTTAGAGGGTGGTAAATTCTATTTTAATGCCCCGCAGGAACTATTACATGGGCTACAGGAAATATTCATAGATCAAATTTATAAACAGCCCCTGGCTCCCCATTCCCTGATATTGGACTGCGGGGCCAACATAGGGCTCAGCGTCATTTGGCTTAAGCAACAACACGCTGATGCGAGAGTTATAGCTTTTGAACCTGACCCCGCTAATTTTCGATTACTTGAAAAAAACATAGCATCCTATAAACTTCATGATGTTACATGTCACAATGCCGCAGTTTGGAAAGAGGATACTACTCGTACATTTTCAGCTGCCGGAGGGATGGCTAGCGGATTTACTAACACCATTTCAAAAGATACTGTATCGGTACCCTGCCTAAGGCTCAAGCACTTTCTTCAAGAACCTATAGATTTTTTAAAACTTGATATTGAGGGGGCCGAATGGGAGGTCCTCAATGATTGCGCAAGCAGCCTTGTAATGGTAAAAAGAATTTTTGTTGAGTACCATGGACAATTCAATGAACAGGAAAAACTAGTCAATATTTTAAACATCCTCAAAAATGCAGGGTTTCACTATTATTTGCGAGAAGCAGCATCACTTTACCCTACCCCATTTGACAGAACAAAAAGTAGCGAACATCCTTACCAGGTACAACTAAATATTTTTGGATTCAGAGCTGGGGAATAAAGGTGGCAATGTCGATGAATAAGTCAGAAAATGATCAAGCGCCATCCTTTTCTTTTCGGTTAAATTGTAATCGATATTGTTAGTAAAATAATGATAAAGATTATAGGAAACCGCCCCCGCATTTTCTAGCGCGATCTCCTCTCTTGCAGACAATCCCAACTCATTTGCCTGAATGAATTTTTCTATAAAGCGTTCTTCCAAGGCGATACGAGAAACCCATACTGCAAAAACAAAAGGCATCCCTGTTAGCTGGAGCCACGCTTCTCCCAAATCATATTTGTAGTTGAAACGATCATAGGCATTCAAGGCACGATCACCAATTATCAAACCACCGCTACGTCCTTGTATTTGATCAATATAAGCAGACGTGTGGGAAGGAATAAACTTGACCTCTTTTTTCCAATAATCACGTAGCAAAATTTGAAGTAATTGAACTGAAGTTCTGCTTTGATAATCCAACAAGATGGTATCCAGAGACTCCAAGGGCTGCTCGCTGAACAAACAAACGGAGGCTACAGATCCTTCGGTTGCAATACAGTGTGAGCCGATAATTGATGCCTGAGATAAATAGGGTAAAACAGCAACAGGAACCAAGCCAATATCAACTCTTCCCGCTATCAGATCATCGGCAATCCGAGCAGGATAATCCTGAATAAGATGAATTTCACCATTGAGAGCCAGTTGATTCAACCCCTTCAAGAATGGACGGGTGTTCAAATAATTAACGATTCCAACCCTAATCTTATCCAATTCGTATAATTTTGCAAGTGCAAAGGTAGCCCTTTCAAGGCTGCCTTACCTTCCCAATATGGAACTAAATACACTTACCGCCTTATCTGCAATTGATGGTCGCTACCACAACCAGGTACACCAGTTAGATGAATTTTTTTCTGAATACGGTCTTCACAAATATCGGATTTGTATAGAGGTTGAATATTTGCTTGCCCTGGAAAGAAAAAAACTTTTCACATTATCTCCAACCACCCGTAAACAGCTCAAAAATCTTATTGACGATTTTAGCTTAGCGGATGCCGTAGCAATCAAAAACATAGAAAAAACCACCAATCACGACGTAAAAGCAGTTGAATATTTTTTAAAAAATAAATTACAGGAATGGGGGGCAGGCAACTGCACAGAGTGGGTTCATTTTGGATTAACCTCTCAAGACATAAATAATACCGCAATCCCACTTGCTTGGAAACATGCAATGGAATATGAATACCTGCCTAATCTGCTTAATTTAAAAACCGAGCTGTCCTTACTGGCAAAAAAATGGAGCGAAATACCCATGTTAGCCAGGACACATGGACAACCAGCCTCTCCGACAAAACTTGGCAAAGAAATTGCTGTTTTTGTAGAGCGATTACAATATCAAATCGAGCAATTGATTGGCATTCCCTTTACAGGGAAATTCGGGGGCGCTACCGGTAACTTCAATGCACATCATGTTGCCTTCCCCGCTATTAATTGGATAAAGTTTGGCAATGAATTTTTACAGGGCCTTGGACTTGTTCGTCAACAACATACTACGCAGATTGAACAATATGATCTGCTGGCAGCCCAACTTGATGCGCTAAAAAGGATTAACACAATACTAATTGATTTCTCTCGAGATATGTGGACGTATATCTCAATGGAATATTTTCTACAAAAAACAAAAAAGGGAGAAGTAGGATCTTCTGCCATGCCACACAAGGTCAATCCCATTGACTTTGAAAATGCAGAGGGCAACCTGGGTCTAGCTAATGCTTTGCTTTCTCATTTAGCAGACAAACTTCCCATTTCTAGACTACAGCGTGACTTAACCGATTCAACGGTATTGCGCAACTTAGGTGTACCTGTAGCGCATACCCTTATTGCGTTTCGCTCCATAGAAAAAGGATTAGGCAAATTACTCCTGAATGACGCAAAGATCTACAATGACCTGGACGCCAACTGGGCGGTAGTGGCAGAGGCGATACAAACTATTCTTAGAAGGGAAAAATATCCAAATCCCTACGAAGCATTAAAAGACTTGACAAGAGGGAAGCAGAAAATTGATCAAAAAACAATGCACCAATTCATTGACGCGCTAAAAATATCTGCTGCTGTGAAAAAGGAATTAAAAAAAATCACTCCTCATAATTATACAGGAATACAAGCACCTATCCCCTCTTGATCAGGAACGATGAATTTCGCTTGTAAAATGAAATTGAATATCTAGATTATTGGATATCTCTGTATTTAAGAACCACTCACTTTGTGCCAAATAAACAGGATTGCCATCCTTATCTACTCCTGCATTAGCCTGTTTAAAACGTAGAAAATCTTCTAATTTTTTTGTGTCGGTGGTTGTTAACCAACAAGCTTTATAAAAGGGAAGCGCATTGAACACAACAGAAGCCCCGTATTCATGTAACAAACGATACTGAATCACTTCAAACTGCAGTTCTCCTACGCATCCGATAATTTTCTTTGTTCCGCCAAACTGTGTGAACAATTGGGCCACCCCTTCATCAGTTAACTGCAATAGACCCTTTTCCAATTGTTTTGTTTTCATAGGATCCTTATTTACCACTTCCTTAAATATTTCAGGCGAGAAAGAAGGAATTCCGGTAAAGTAAAAATCTTCCCCTTCAGTCAATGTATCCCCTATTTTAAAATTCCCAGTATCAAATAACCCCACTACATCACCCGCGTAGGCATCTTCGATTATGCTTTTATCTCTAGCCATAAATGAATACGGATTACTAAAACGTAGTTCCTTGTCCAGCCGAACATGATGAAAATATTTATTACGTTCAAACTTACCTGAGCATATCCGCATAAATGCAATCCTGTCCCGATGCTTAGGATCTAAATTGGCATGAATTTTAAAAACGAAGCCCGTCATCTTGTCCTCATTGGGATCCACCTGACGAGTAGAGGTAGCACGCGCAAGTGGACGAGGTGCAATTCTGATAAAAGTATCCAGCATCTCTCGCACGCCAAAATTATTGATAGCACTTCCAAAAAAAACGGGGGCCACTTTCCCGGCTAAATATCGATCAACAGATAAGGGGCCATGCACCCCATCGATTAGCTCAACATCCTCTCTGAGTATCGCCGCATCCTTTTCTCCCAAGCGAACATCCAGCATGGAATCAGATAGATTTCCTACAGCTAGGCTATCCTCCGTTCCTTTTGTACCGGCTTGAAACAATAGCAAACTTTTTTCAGCAATATTATAGACCCCTTTGAACTCTTTCCCACTATTAATGGGCCAAGTCATGGGATGTAACTCAATCGACAACTCCTTTTCAATCTCCTCTAGTAAATCAAATCGATTTTTACCATCACGATCCATTTTATTGATAAAAAGGATTACAGGAGTATCCCGCATTCTACAAACTTCCATCAACCGACGAGTTTGTTCTTCCACCCCATTCACACTATCCACCACTAAAATCACACTATCAACTGCGGTCAACGTGCGGTAAGTATCTTCAGCAAAGTCCTTATGACCCGGTGTATCTAATAAATTAATCAGGATGTCATTATATTCAAAACTCATTACCGAAGTAGCTACTGAAATTCCACGCTGGCGCTCAATTTCCATAAAGTCGCTGGTTGCGTGTTTTTTTATCTTATTACTCTTGACAGCCCCTGCTACTTGAATGGCACCCCCAAACAGTAAAAACTTTTCTGTGAGGGTTGTCTTACCCGCATCAGGGTGAGAAATGATGGCGAACGTACGCCGACAAGATATGGCTTCCTGGTATTTCATGGTGCGGCGCAAAGGTAAGTCAGCCTTTCTATTCGCCGTTTGTCAATTTATTGGGAATACCAGCCGATTTGACTCTACATTTGCAATATGTTTCGCCGAACACTAGAAATAATTACCAGCAGCTTTAAAATGGCTGCGCAGGAGCTTTGGAAAAATAAACTCAGAACATTCCTTTCTCTATTCGGGATAACGATAGGAATATTTTGCATCATAGGCGTATTAGCTACGGTAAATAGTCTGGAGCAAAACATACAGAATGAGATAAAATCGCTAGGTAACAATACGATCTATATCGATAAGTGGGAGTACAGCGGAGGCGGCCCCGATTACCCCTGGTGGAAATTTGTAAAAAGGCCCTCCCCTCGTTTTGTAGAGGCAGAGGAAATCAGAGAAAGGACACCTGCAGCTCAATATGTAGCGTTTCATATTCAAATAAATGATCCCATAGAATTTGCAGGAAACCAACTGAGCGGCGTTTCTATCCATGGGATAAATCAGGATTTCGAAAAAATCCAAGTTATTGAAATTGCCCATGGTCGTTCATTTTTAGAAAGAGAGTTTGATAATGCGGCCAATGTTGGACTAATTGGATATGAAGCGGCTGAGAAACTTTTTGGAAAACCCGAGCTAGCAGAGGACAAGTTTGTAGAAGTAAGAGGAAAAAAAGTTTTAGTAATCGGTATAATTAGAAAACAGGGCAAGAGTATGCTGGGCGATGGAGGTTGGCAATTTGACAATAGCCTTTTTGTACCCTATCGCTTTGGACGGACCATCATGAATGAATTGAGAGCGGATCCACTTATCATGGTGCAGGGAAAGCCAACCTTGAGCAGCAAGGCAGTAAAAGATGAATTAGCAGGAACCATGCGTGCCATTAGAAAACTATCCCCTACACAAGAGGATAATTTTGCATTGAATGACATTAACGACTTCAGTAAGGTAATTGGAGACATATTTGTAAATGTCAACATTGGAGGATGGGCCATTGCTACGCTATCACTTATTGTAGGCATGTTCGGAGTTGCTAATATTATGTTTGTAACGGTACGGGAGAGAACGAGCCAGATTGGACTAAAAAAAGCCATTGGTGCAAAAAGCCATATTATACTTACAGAGTTCCTACTAGAGTCTTCTTTTCTTTGTATCATCGGAGGTCTGATTGGCTTAACACTGGTTTTTCTGCTTACGCAAGTATTGACAAAAGCTTTAAATTTTCCAGTTTTCATTTCTACTGCTAATATGTTTCTGGCTATTGGTATCTGCATATTAGTTGGAGTAATTGCTGGATTTGTGCCAGCAAGACAAGCAGCCCGTATGGACCCAGTGGTTGCCATTCGAAGTAAATAATCCAGGCAGCAGGACTTCCCTAATTTTGCAGTCATGTCTGTGCGAATCCTAGCCATTGAATCCTCTTGTGACGAAACTGCTGCTGCAGTTTGCGTGGACGGCCAGATTGTATCTAATATTATTGCTGGCCAAAAAGTACATGAACAATATGGCGGAGTTGTACCTGAACTGGCATCTCGAGCACACATGCAACAAATTGTACCTGTTGTTGATTCCGCTTTAAAAAAAGCTGGAGTGACAATAGCAGAGATTAATGCAGTGGGATATACGCAAAGCCCTGGATTAATTGGATCGCTACTAGTGGGAGGACAATTTGCCAAATCGCTGGCACTGACACAACAAATTCCTTTAATTGGTGTACATCATATGCAGGCACATGTACTTGCCAACCTAATTGGGGATAATAAAATATCCTTCCCCTTTCTATGTCTGACCGTAAGTGGAGGGCATACGCAAATTGTACGCTGTGATTCACCACTAGCCATGCAAATAATTGGTGAAACAATTGATGATGCAGCGGGTGAAGCTTTTGATAAATCTGCAAAACTTTTGGGACTACCCTATCCGGGAGGTCCACTAATTGATCAACACGCACAATTAGGCAATGGGAATCGCTTTAAATTTCCAAAACCATCTATTCCTGGGCTTGATTTTAGTTTTAGCGGACTTAAAACCTCTATACTTTACTTTCTTCAGCAGGCAGGCCAATCTGTATCTTACAAACAAGAACACCAGGTTTCCCCTACTGAAAAAGAGAAATTCATTTCAGAAAACTTACCTGATATTTGCGCGTCGATTCAGCAACGCATTATTTCCATTTTACTAGATAAACTAGAACAAGCAGTTATACAAACAGGAATTCAAACCGTTTGTCTTGCAGGTGGCGTTTCTGCCAATAAGGGCTTACGAAAGGAATTTTTATCAATAGCATTTCAAAAAGGTTGGCAAGCACATATCCCTGCTTTCGAATATTGTACAGATAATGCCGGTATGATTGCCATCACAGCATATTATAAATATATCGCTAATCAAAGGAGCAATATTTCAGACCCATCTACCGCTCGAGCTAATTGGTAAAATGGGAAATACCACATTCACCTTTAAGCAGTTTACCATAAAACAGGATCGATGTGCTATGAAAGTAAGTACAGATGCCTGCGTATTTGGCGCTTGGGCTGTTCAGCGAATGCTAGAACAAAAAGTTTCATCAGCACGTATACTCGACATTGGAACAGGAACTGGGCTTCTTTCATTAATGGTCGCTCAACAATTGAAAAGTGGATTGATCACCGCAATTGAGATTGAAGAAGCAGCCGCAAAGCAGGCAAGAGAGAATTTTAATACCTCCCTGTGGGGGGAAAGAATTAGTTTAATTCAAGGGGATATTAAACAACAGGAAGACAAAAAGAGTTACGATGTGGTCATCAGTAATCCCCCTTTTTTTGAAGGTGATTTACCAGCTAATTCAACAGCTAAAAATCAAGCATTCCATGATAAAAGTTTAACCTTGGCTGAATTGCTGAATGCTTGTTTTAAAAAACTTAAAGCAACAGGTTACCTCTATTTGATTTTACCTGCTCATCGTAAAAATGATTTAGAATCTAGCTGCGATTTTATAGGCTTTACGATAACGGCTTGCTGTAGTGTAAAGTCCAGCGATAATAAAAGCATTTCAAGAATTTTCATTGAGTGCAAAAAAAAGAACGAACTAAATAAAACTATAATTGAGAATACTTCGCTTGTTATTCAGGGAGATTCCATGGGATACAGCTCAGAAGTCCACCTATTACTGAAA
>SXWI01000148.1 GCA_005791465.1 Bacteroidota bacterium
AACGAAAATTCCTGTACATCAGGCTGACTCGTTAAATCAGTTGGTAAATCCTTAGTGGATTTATCTACGGCATCTTTAACCTTACGCTTGGCCACTTCACTTTTAACATCCGTATCAAACTCTATTACAATCAAAGAGTAATCGGTCTGAGAAGTGCTGGTTATTTTATTGACCTTGGCTCCACTAATTCCTTTCAACTGTTTTTCAATAGGGCGTGTAACCAAGTTTTCAATATCCTTGGGCGAATTACCTACATACACTGTAGTCACTGAAATAGTGGGGAACACCACATCAGGAAACTGTTCTTTGGGTAAGGTGGTAAACTTGATATACCCAAAGAGCGAAATCAAAATGGCAATAATATATATAGCAGTACGATTGTCAATGGCCCAACTGGTTGGACCAAACTCCTTTACTTTATTGACAATCTTCTCTTGGAAACTTGACATAATTAAATTTTTGTGTGGTGGCGATTATTGAACGGCTTTCACAGTTTGCCCATCATACACATTTTGAAAACCACGGGTAATCAGTACTTCGCCTTTTTCCAGTCCCGACTTGATTTCAATTTGACCGCCGTACGCTTCGCCAGTAGTAACTATTTTTTTACGAGCAATTAGATTATTTTTTGTTTGCTCTACCACGTACACATATCTACTTTTCTCATCACGCTGCACCGTATTCAAAGGCACTACAATAGTGCTGTCAACTTTATAATCCAGGATACGCACATTTGCTGTTTGGTTGGGCTTGTACGCAGCATTAGCAGGAATAACAGCTTCCGCGCTAAAGGAGCGCGTAACTGCATTAATTGATTCACCCACTATATCAAGCTTTGCTGTAAAGTTTTCTTTTCCACTCTCCAACACTTTTACATCAATGCTGGTGCCTTTTTTAACGCGTCCGATGTAATTCTCCGGAATATTGGTCACTACTTTCAATCGACTATTATTGACAATACGGATTCCCATACCAGGTGTTGCCGCCGCCTGTGGCGTATAGAGTTCGCCCACTTTTACATTTAACTCATCAATTACTCCGCTAATCTCTGCTTTTACACTAGTCATATTTACCTGCTCCTGGGCCATTCCCACTTGTGCTTGTGCAGCACGTAATTGAGCAGCTAACGCTTCCACATCTGCTTTTGCATTGACCACACTAATCTCTGCCCCAATATTTTGCTTCCAGAGGTTTTCGTAACGCTCTAAAATAGTTTGTGCCTGCTCCAGTCTTGCTTTCAACATACCGGTTTGTTGTTGTGCAGCAGTCAATTGTTGTCTGGCTACGGCATCGTCTAGTTTCAATAAGGTCTGTCCCTTGCTGACACGCTGTCCAAGTTTTACAAAAACAGCCTTGATTACACCGCCCATACCGGATGGAGCCACATAGGCCATATCCTCCGCTTCAACACGACCTTGCAAATCGATGTAGTGCGCAAATGCACCTTTTCCCAAGGTATCAACTGATACTAAAAAAGCAGAGCGTGCTGTACTAGGATCCGCCAAGGCTAATTGTTGTTCCAGTCCACGCAAGGTGTTTTCTAAGGTGGCTTTCTCTTTTTTTACTTCCTCAATCTTTTTACGAAGTTGTGCAGCGTCTCCATTCTTCTCCTGTGGACCTCCGCAGGCTACTAAAAGAATAATTGGTAAAAAGAAGAGTGTGCGTATTGATATCGTATTCATAATTTAAATTTTCTATGTTTTATAATTTTCCAGTTGCTTTAAGCCAATCGATGCGTGCAATGATGGCGTCGGCAAGTGCAGTTGTATAATTAGTTTGTGCCGCTTTCCATTCGTTCTGTGCTAAATTGATCTCGGTTTGTGAACCCAGTCCCAGCTCATACTTTTTCTTGATTTGCTGATACACATTGGCCGCGAGCTCAACATTTTGTTTTTGAAAATCCATTCGACTGATGGCTGATTGAAAATTATTTTTTGAACTGGCCACTTCACTGTCGATGGTACGTTTGAGACCTTCGATTTCATTACGCGTTCGCTCTAATTCAATCTTTGTTTGTGTAATTTTTGAACGCGTCACAAATCCATTGAATAGTGGCATCGTAAGTGCTACAGTAACATTGGAGATGGTAAACCAGCGTTGGTCCTGATTTAGAAAATTCCAAGTATTGCGTTGTGCATTCTTTGCATACACACCATTCAGCGCCAACGTTGGAATTTGACTGAGCTTATATCGACGAATATTATACTCACCCAATTTTCTGCCGAGGTCGGCATATTGAAATTCTTTACGGTCCTTGTAATCATAAGACTCAGAATCCAGCATTCCGTCTTTAATCATTTCGGGAGTCAGCGTATCCGTAAGTTTTAATTGATCAGAAACAGGCATACCCATTAATACTTTTAATCCATAGTACCCATTGGAGACCATGGCAAGTGCCTTATTCTTTTCAGTTTGCAGATTAGCCAGTTGGACGGCTACACGATCTATATCTAACTTTTCACGAAATCCATTCTTGTATAGTACTCGCGTATCCGCTAAATTCTTTTGAACAAAAGAAATAGTAGAATCCAATAACTCCAATTGTGTGCGACTAACTACCAACTGATAGTATATTTTCAATACATTGGCCTTGATAATTTCAGCCGTTAGTGCTGCATTTTTATCGGCAAACTCCATGGCAGCTCTACGTGCTTGTAGCCCTACAAATACTTGCCCGTCAAAAAGTATTTGATTGAGACTTACGGCGGCATTAGCACTGTATCGGGTACCGAATTGAGCAGAAATAAATCCAAAATCAGGCGGCATATTGATGGGATTTCCGTTTCCATCTTTCACGCCTTTATCAATCAATACCTGATAAGTAGCCGGAGAAATAAAGTTTGGAATAACCTGTGTAGCTACATTGGGGTTAGCAGTGGTACTGATACTTCCATTGATATGAGGAAATGCCACGGAAGTAACCTGACGATTTGTTTCTTGCTGCAGCTTTATACCCAGTAATGCATTTTTTACCTGCACATTATTCTTCATAGCATAATCCACGGCTTGTTGTGCGGTAAAAGCATGTTCCGCCACGCGAAGTGTATCGAGCGCATACACTTGATTAATACCCAATGCAGCCACAACGCCTAACAAAATTGCTTTTGATTTATTCATCTTCATTTATTTTTTCTTTTTTCCTGGTAATCCTGAATTAATTGGTGCCCTTGTACCGTAGCCAACCCATAGGTGAAATTTTCTGCAATTAATTGAGCCGTCTCCGCCATATTGAACTGAGTTGGCGGGTACACATTAATATCAAAAGGAATCATCATCGATTGCAACCGATAACGACTAATAATTTCTAATTGGATATTGTCCCGGTATAAACCTTCGCGAATACCGCGCTGGATATTACAACGAATAAAATCGAGCAGGAATTGATTTTTGTATTCATTGAATCGCTGAAATCCCAACGGATGGTATTTCTGAAGATCAAACAACACCATCGGGTTCATATTCCGAAAATCCTCCATCACCCGTTCCATGATTAAAAAAATCTCATGGATGGCGTCCTGCGCTTCCGAAGCAATTTGTTCGCATTGCAGACGAACCACGTCGGTGTGGCGCTTGACCACTTCAACCACCAGTTGGTCCTTGTCAGCATAATATTGATAGAGCGTTTTTTTGCTCATACCCAAGGCCTCTGCCATGTTTTCCATGGAAACGGAGCGTATGCCAAAACGCATGTACAGCTCCTCTGCCTTCTCTGCAATTCTATTTTTGGGTTCCATACGTTGATTTGGGGCCGCAAAACTATGGAAACTATTAGCGTTTTCAAAGTTTCTTATGTTAAAATCCCATGAAATCTGGTCAAAAACCAGTGCGGAAGGGGCCTGGATTGTACTAATTTAGCTTCAAATACCCCCTATGGACCCCAAAAGACCTTTTCGGAGCCCCGTCAAACGGGTGGCTGGCTACTTTATCCAGGGGCTGGTTATTTTGGCCCCCATCGCCATTACGGGATACGCACTATACTGGCTATTTGAAAAGGTGGACAGCATTCTTCGCCCCTATTTGAATGTACCAGGGTTGGGGTTCTTATTAATAATATCAAGTGTGGTGGTGGTAGGCTGGGTCAGTTCTAATTTCCTAATGGGGGGATTTCTTCAGCTTTTTGATCAATGGATGGAAAGAACCCCGGGTGTCAAGTTGATTTATACTTCAACCCGTGATTTTTTTGAGGCGTTTGCAGGGAATAAACGAAAATTCAATCGTGCTGTTCTTGCCAATGTCTTTGGTCCCGATGTTTGGATCGTAGGATTTCTGACTGACGAGGAAATGGAAAAATTTGAACTAGGTAGCGATAAAGTAGCGGTCTATGTACCACAGGGTTACAATTTTGCAGGGCAACTTTATATTCTCCCTCGTGATAAAGTTCGAAAAATAGATAAGATCAGCTCCGGTGAGGCCATGAAATACGCCGTGACCGGTGGTGTGGTTGATTTGGATGCAGAGCGTTCTTCCCACAGTTAAATTTTCCTAAAACTGAACGTATGTTTCGCTGGATTTTGATTCCAGTCTGTCTGGTTCTTCCCTTGACCGGATGGTGCTGGGGATTTTATGCACACAAAAAGATAAATCGGATTGCTGTTTTTTTATTGCCTCCCGAAATGCTGGTGCTTTACAAAAAACAACTTTCCTTTATTGAAGAACATGCCGTAGATCCAGACAAGAGAAGATATCAAGTTAAGGAAGAAGGCCCGCGTCATTATATTGATATGGACCAGTATGGTCCTGCTCCCTACATTTCATTACCCCGGGGATGGAAACAGGCGGTTGCGGAGTGTGGAGAAGATAGTTTGAATCGCTACGGCATTGTACCGTGGTGGATAGAAACGATGCTTTATCGATTAACGCAGGCATTTATCAAACAGGACCTCTTTTCAATCTTAAAACTATCGGCCGAGCTAGGCCACTATATTTCTGATGCACATGTTCCCTTACATGCCTGCAGTAATCACAATGGACAAAAAACCGGACAGCGGGGGATTCATGGTTTTTGGGAGAGCAGAATTCCGGAATTACTAGCCGAATCTGATTGGGATTTTATGGTGGGAAAAGCCAATTGGATTGCTGATCCCATGTCTTTTATTTGGGAACGCGTTTTGCAAAGTGCAGCCGCCGCTGATACTGTATTA
>SXWI01000003.1 GCA_005791465.1 Bacteroidota bacterium
CAACACTTGGTACTGAAGCAACAGATCAATCCTTTAAAGAAATATTAGCACGGCATGAAGGGATCGAAGCGCAATAATACTCCCTTGAAAAAGGTATTACCCTCAGGTCAACCAGAAAATGATTTTTTTAATCAGGTGTGGAAACTAGTACGTCAAATTCCCAAGGGTCGTGTTAGTTCCTATGGTGCTATAGCAGCTGCCTTAGGAGCAAAATCCGGAGCCAGAATGGTTGGCTGGGCTATGAACAGTAGTCATGGGCAAAACCCACCCGTACCAGCACACAGAGTAGTAAATAGAATGGGGCAATTATCAGGGAAGAATCATTTTCCCTCTCCTACCCGGATGCAAGAGTTACTTGAAAAAGAAAAGATTCGCGTAATCAATGACCAGATCATTGATTTTGAAAAGCATTTCTGGGAGCCACTAAAAGAATTATATATTACTGATAATAAGGGCTGATCAGCCAATATACCAACACCCCCGTCACTGCTACGTAAAACCAAATGGGCCAGGTTATTTTAGCTAATTTTTTGTGAGCACCCCATTCGCTGATTAAGGCACGATAGGCTGTAAACAAAATAAATGGAAGAATCAATCCCGCTAACGGAATATGCGTAAAAAGGATAAAATAATAAATCGTTTTAATAGTTCCTGTTCCACCAAAACTAGTTTCACCCGCCAATAAATGATGGGCAATATAGCTGAACAGAAAAACAACCGACAATAATAAAGCTGCCATCATCAAATTCCGGTGCAGAGCAAAGCGCTTGGATTTAACCGCCCACAGTGCTGCAACTAACAAAAGTGCTACAGATCCATTGATATAGGCATTAATAGAAGCAAATACATGGACATTAAATCCAAGATCCAGGTCTAATTTAATTCGTCCTAACACCACCACGGCTATAAATACAATCAATGAGAAAATAATAATCAGTCGACTAGCCAGTTTATCATTCTTTTTCAAGCAGGGCTGTAGCATATACTAGGATTTATTTTTCTTTAATAAAGTCAGTAATAAAAAGACTCCGAGAATAGCCAGTAAAAAAGAAACCGCCATGACCACTAGCTTACCTTCAAAAAAACTTCTTCGGTTGGGATTCTTTTCCATGGTCAGCAAAATAATATCTCGTTGCAACTGGGAAAGTTCTTCAGGATCTAACCCGTTATAGTAACCCCGAACCTGCCGATTTACATCGATCAATACAAACTTGCTGCTGTGAACAAAATTAGAGTCCACATTCTCGCCGTCTACTAAACCTAGCTTCATTTCATCGATAGCCAGCGAGTAGATCTGCTTTTTCTCTCCTGTTAACAACCACCAAGTTTCAGGATTAATCTGAAAACGATTTGCCCAATATTGTAAACGAGGAAGACTATCCCGCTCCGAATCAATACTGAAAGAAAGAAAATGAATATCACGATTAGTGCGATCGCCTACTCTTTTCCCGTTATGTATTGTTTCGGCCAACCGCTTCATATTTTGCGTCATGCCAGGACAAATGGTAGGGCAACGGGTGAAAAAGAAATCAGCAACAATAATTTTATCCTGCAAACCCTCCCAACCCACCGTATCCCCTAATTGATTTTGAAGCGTAAAATCAGCCAACCGGTGCCAGGATGTATCCGTCACTTTTTTCCCCCGCTTGGTAGTTTGATAAACAGAATCCGGGAAATAGTGACGGGGCAGCATAATAGCGTCACGACTGTTCACCTCTACAATCCAGTAGGAAAGGAGTGGAACAATCAGCGCGATCAGAATTCCGTATAAAGCAGTTTTATTCAGGCCTAGTGTTTAGTAGGCATAGTAGACTCCTTGTAATGCGCATCATATTTATTGCGCAGGTTCTTGTAGGAGTTACCATCCCAGATAAAAGCGGCAATAAACCAAACAAATAACAGTAAAGGCACCACAATGGTCATGATCATGTTACGGATCTCATCACCTAAGTGCATAAAGACCGAAACAATATAATAGGCCTTTGCTAGCGTCAGGATACAAACCATTCCTTTGAACATCAGCACCAGCAACTCATTGGGGGCATCCCCTTTATGCATGTTATAAATTATCAACCCGATAGCCAACTCGACAATGGTTAATATAGAAAGCAGAATAGTTGTATTCTTTACTTTCTTTTTAAATGTAGCATCATCTGTATGATGATGAAAAGTTACTTCTTCAAAAGCGGGATGTTGCATATCAATTCGATTTCGGTTACTAAAATTCGTTTAGATCAAATAAAAACATAAGAACACAAATACCCATACCAGATCCACAAAGTGCCAGTATAGTCCTGTTTTTTCAATCATGAGGTAATGACCACGACGAGCAAACACATCTTTTTGCGTCATGATCAACATGATGATATTAATAATGACACCAGAAAAAACGTGAAATCCGTGAAATCCGGTAATACCATAAAAATATCCTCCGAAGGCAACCGGACCATTTTCACGAATATGTAGTCCTTCAAGATCAATTGCCTTAATTAACTCAGCATTAGAAAGTGAAGCAAAATTGGTATGCGCAGCGCCCGCATGATCATGCCCCCCCATCTCAGCTAAGCGGACCAAAGTTTCACGGGGTGTGTTTTGTATAGCCGCAGCAACATCTGTCTGTGATGCCAAGTCACCCCAAGGATTAATACGTGTAGTCTGTCCAACGATATCGAGCTGACCATCTACCAAAACAGCATGCTCCCCTGTAATCAAGTGATGCCACTCCCATGCTTGACAACCAAGGAATGCCGCACCACCAATAATTGTCCAGAATAGCCACTTAATAACCCCTTGTTTGTCGTTATTGTGGCCAGCATGCACCGCTAATACCATCGTAACAGAGGAGATGATGAGGATGAACGTCATAACGCTC
>SXWI01000149.1 GCA_005791465.1 Bacteroidota bacterium
AACAGTGAATCTTTAAGCCGAACACTCAAATCACGCAAGCGTGCATCAACTGTTGGGTTGATAGTGGGAAGTGGAGAAATCAGTAATTGCGTTTGCGGATCTTGGACGTCAATATATTCATCAAAATAAAAGTCAATTTTTTTACTGCTGAATCGTGTACTCGAGTCTCCGGGGGTTACTTTAAGTAGTACGGGTGGGATCGTATCACGCGGGCCGCCTTGTGGAGGAACAATATTGGCACATCCTGGGCTAATAAAAAATGATACCAGCGAGGTAATGCCCAGTAATCCTAATATAAACCAGCGTTGTTTCATGGGTTGCAAACATACAGGGTTTAGTGTAAACGCATCGTTAATCTCCGGACGTACCTTCCTCCTCCTCTAATGTATGAAGTTCAACTGCCAGCTGGTGTGTTTTCACAAAATTGCACCAATGGCAGTCAGCCTTACCGCAGCCGGTGTAAAAATCCTTGGCCTGAATTTTCTCCCAAACCATTGTAATCTGCTCTTTAACTATTTCAACATCAGCAGGGTTGATTACTATTTTCTTTCGCTGATATTCTTTTTGTTTGGTGGGTTCAACAAAATCAAACTCGGTACTCACTGCCTGCCATCCTCGTTGTTCGTAATGATCGACGAGTATTTTATAGAATACTGCCTGTCTCCAATAATCACCACCCAATGGATTTTTTGCAGTGGGACCACTTATTTTCTCAGCTGCTTTTTCAGGATCTCCTGTTTTGTAGTCGACTACATTCACCATCTTTCCGTCAAACTCCAGTTTATCCAATTTTCCTTTAAGAGGAACCCCATTTACCACAACATTCCGGATATTACGCTCGATGGCTACAATTTTGTTGAAGCCTTCCAGCGAATAATCGTAATAGTCGGAAAGAATTAGTTGTCCATATTCCATGCGACGTTTGAACTGCTCTTTGGTGAAACTTTCACGATAACGGCGCATGTGCTGTTCAAAATCCTGGATAAATATTGATTTGTCTGGAAAAGTTTCTGTACCGCTGTCCAGCATGCGTCTGAATAATCTTTCCAATGCAGTATGTACAGCAGATCCAAATTCAGTAGCCTCGTTTTTTGGAGAAGGAATTCGTATCAGCGTCCGATAATAAAATTCCAATGGGCAATGCAAATAATTATTGAGCGCAGTAACATTCATGGTAAATCTTGCCAGCAAGGGGGCCAACACATCTTCCTCGATTTGTGCAATCTCTGGTCTTGCAGGAGCCGCCAGTGCCAGACTGGAGAATGAACTGATTACTTCTTGATCTAGTACTATTCTTTCAATGGGGATTTCAAATCCATCCATCAGTTCAATTACAAAACGTGAGGGTTCTACTTCTTTTCCACTGTTGTTATACTTGCTGTAGGATACAAACAGATGTTCTTCTGCACGGGTTACGGCTACATAAAATAACCGGCGAAGTTCTTCTTCATTAGAGCCTGTGGTGCTTAGGCCAAAAAGATTATCAGGGTAACTATAGCCATCTGATGGCTTTCTTTTTTTCTCCCATTTATCTGCGAGTGCTCCTGCAATAAAAACATATTGAAACTCCAGTCCTTTGGATCCATGTGCCGTTAAAAGATTAACTCCTTTCTCATGTCCACTTACCTGTACGTAAGGAAGCGAGATTTTTTCTTTTTGCATCAGCTCTATCAGATTCAAAAGACCATCAACGCTTAAATCTGGTTTGCGATGCGTTTCCTCTTTTACAAAATCAAAAAAAGCGGTTAGGATTCGGAGCAATTCGTGTTTGTCAGTATGTTGCATGACTTGCGCCAGCAATCCCGTTTGTTGAATTATTTTTTCAAGTAATTGTTGTAAGGTAGTATTGGGTACCGCCGCAATTAATTCCTCTAGTAATGTACCAGCTTTAGCCAGTGGTTGCGTATTGGTAAATAAATCTGCGCCCGCTCCATTTGTTTTTTCATGGAGTAAAGCACGAATGGAGCCGTTCAGATCATTATGTTTTCTACCTGCCGCTTCCAGTGAAAGTTTTGCAATTTCTAACGGTGTTATTCCAAATAGGTCCAAATGCAATAATTCAAATAACAATTCATCGCCACTATAGGGTACGTCGTGTTCTGCTTGCAAGAATCGAAGCAGCAGCAGAATTTTTCGGATTAGCGGTAATTGTAATAGGTCTGAACTTTTTTTGGTGTAGTAGGGGATTTGTAACTGAAGCAGATAGCCGGCTATTTCTTCCCCATATTTATGTTCTTTGTAAATGATTCCAATTCGTCCAGGTTCAATACCTTCCTGAATAAGCTCCCGTATTTTTTTAGTAATCCCAATGATCTCCAATCGTTGTGTATCAAACTCCCAGATACGAGGATGGTGCTGAAGTGTCCTTTTTAGTTCGTGAGCGGCTTTTAACTCTTTGGTTAAACCTGGAATTGAATTGATCAATCGTTCCTGATTGCGCTGAATCAATGCGGTGGAAATATCCAGAATAGGTTGCGTAGACCGATAGTTCTTTCCCAGAACAATTCGAACTAGTTCATTTGAATAGCGGTTGGCAAGCCCCGTCATATTAGCCACATTGGCCCCCTGAAATCTAAAAATGCTTTGGTCGTCGTCACCGACTACAAAAATGTTGGGCACTTCCCAATAGCTAATCAACAGCTCTACTAATTTGTTCTGCGATCCACTGGTATCCTGATATTCGTCTACTAAAATATATTGATAGCGTTCCTGATAATCCGAGAGTAAGGAAGGACTTTGTTCAAATGCCTGGATAACCCAATTGATCATATCCTCAAAGTCATACCGATTTCTTTTTTTCATTACCTGCTGAACCGGATCAAATTCTAATACCGCGGCTCTCAGCCGGTTCATTTTTTCTTTTTCTTTTTCAATCCTGTCGGTTCGAACTTCTCCTTTTTTAAATTCTTTGGTGGCTCGCTTGGCGATATATTCATCTCGTTCAGGAAGTGAAATAAGGTATTGATCAATTTTATCAATGATAAATTCAGGGGTCCAGCCTTCTCTTTTCATGGTGCTGAACAAGTTCATCATATTCTTTGCCTCGTAGTAAACATCGCCACGATAACGTTTAAACGGGTGGTCTTTTGGAAACGCATCAATATGATCTTTGAAAAGTTGAATTTTTTCAAGCTCCGAGATGGGGTCCAGCGTGTGTTTTTCGAAGTAGGGGAGATTATCTTGTATTACTTCATTGCAAAAGGAGTGAAAAGTACCAAGTTGTACTTTGTATGCTGCGGGTCCAATAAACTGTTGTAATCGTTTACGCATAGCCACCACTCCCGCATCCGTATAAGTAAGGCAGAGAATATTTTCAGGTTGCACATCCGTATCCAATAATATTTTACCAATACGGCAGGCTAGTATTTGCGTCTTTCCGGTGCCCGGACCTGCAATTACCATTACAGGTCCCTCAATAGTACGCACAGCCTTTTGTTGCTGTTCATTCAATCGCTGATATTCCTCACGAAACTTGAATTCCAATTTCTCTCGGCTAATAGACATACGGATGAACTTTTTCCGGGTTCAGTAGTTATTCTTACGAAATTAATTGTTTCAAGCAGCATGGCCACCTACTCTTTCCAGACCAAACAATGTATTCCTATTTCTATCGAGCAAGCCTGGGATTTTTTCTCCAGCCCCGCTAATCTCCAACGAATTACTCCCGCTGAAATGGGATTTGAAATTATTTCCCGTTTTCATGGGCTTCGAATGTATCCCGGACAGTTAATTGAATATAAGGTTCGTCCGCTGCTGGGCATACCTGTTTATTGGATGACAGAAATTACCCAAGTACAAGAGCCTCTTTATTTTATCGATCAACAACGATTTGGTCCTTATGCCTTATGGCATCATCAACATCATTTTAAAGCAATTCCTGGTGGAGTTGAAATGACGGATATTATACATTACCGTATTCCTTTTGGTCCTCTTGGGGATTTGGCCAACTGGTTATTTGTAAGGAAAAAACTCGAGGGAATTTTTCAGTTCCGTTATAAAGCAGTTGAGGAACTTTTTGGCAGCTGGAATCAAACCGCCTAGGTTTATTTAGACGAATGATTTATTGGTAATCTTAATCAGGGAGGTGATATTGTTTACCTCCAATTTTCTAAAAATGTTATAGCGGTGAACTTCCACTGTTCGCTTGGAGATAAATAGCTTTTCACTGATTTCCTTTGAAGAATGCCCCTCTTTGATCAAGTTTACAATCTCTAATTCCCTTTTTGTCAATTGATTGATCCGGTAAGAGGGATCTGTTTGCTGTTCACTGATAACCTGGTTGGTGATATAATCCTTAATATCTCTGCAGATGTATCGATTGCCTTCATAAATGGTTAGGATTGCAGTAGTCATCTCATCGAAGGAGGAAGTTTTTGAAACGTAACCACTGGCCCCATTGATCAACAGCTGTTTGATCAGAATAATATTAGTATGCATGGAAACTCCCAGTATTTTAATGCTGGGGGTTTTCTCTCTTATTCGCTTCGTTAATTCTATACCAGAAATGCCAGGGAGTGTTATGTCCATAAGCACCACATCAGGTAAAATGCGGATAATTTCTTCAAATGCTTTTTCGCCATCCAGAGATGTGCCCACGATCCCAAATTTTGGATTGGAGCTCAAGAGGCTTGCCCACATGTCTATAACCATGCGATGGTCGTCAACCAGGTATAGTTTAATTTTTTTCAAAATGCAATTATTACCTCTGATAAGTATTACTACCTAAGATAAAACTGGTAGATTATCTTGACATCGAAATTAAAAAATTCCAGCGGAAAACATTGGTAATTTTAAAAAAGAGATACGTATATATACGTAATTGTTTAACCTGGTATTCTCGAGATGTACTTTTCGATTTGTTTAATCTGATCAACCAACTGTGGGGTAGTGGGTTTTAATGCTTTTGCTTTGCGGAAAAAATCTTTTGCAGCACGGAATTCTCTCTTGTTCATCATTAAACTACACATTTGTAAAAATGCAGCAGCCTGATTCTCCTTATCGGGAAGACCTTTACGCAAGGCTTGTCTGATATAGCTCTCGGCCTGTTTTAAATCATTTTTTTGCATGGCCAGCATACCCATTTGTAATAAGCTTGCACCTTCTGCTTCTTTCATAGGCATCCCTAAATCCAGCCCTTTCTTCATTAGCTTCTCTGCACCATCAAAGTCCTGTTTCATCATAGCTAAATTCCCCTTTAGCGTGAAGTAAACAGAACGAATCGGCTTATAAAGCAGGTTGGGATATTTGATCGAAGCCAAAACTTTTTCTGCGCCATCCATGTCACCACTTTCCATGTATTCCTGAATGAGTCGAAGTGGGCCAAAAAAGAAATGACCTGCAATCAATAATACGCCAATCAAATAAAGCGGAAATGATGGCCAGAAACTAAAGGCAAGATTAGCGCCAACCCCTAAGAGTATGCAAACTATGCCTATTACAAATCTGAATTTTATTAATGTATTGTAGAGCTTCATGCTTTTGTAATTGTAGGACGTGCAAGATAATCTATCCTGCGAAATCCTCTTTACAATAAAAAAGGTGTTACCGGTAGGATAACACCTTTTCTTAATAAGTGGGTCAGCATCAATGCTTCAGGTCAAAGCGGTCTAGCATCATTACTTTATCCCAGGCGGCTATAAAATCCTTTACAAATTTCTCAGGACTATCAGCACATGCGTATACTTCAGCTAATGCTCGGAGTTCGCTGTTAGATCCAAAGATCAGGTCAACACGGGTGGCTGTCCACTTGGTAGCACTTGTTTGGCGGTCTTTGCCTTCAAACACATCCTTTGCCTCACTGACAGGACTCCAGGCTGTGGACATATCAAGCAGATTCAAAAAGAAATCATTGCTAAGTGTTTCGGGACGGTTGGTAAATACGCCGTGATTAGATTGGTCGTAATTAGCTTTTAATACGCGCAATCCACCAACTAGCACCGTCATCTCTGGCGCTGTCAGATTCAGTAATTGTGCTTTATCAATGAGTAAGTTTTCAGCAGAGATCGTGTATTTCTTTTTTGCATAATTACGGAATCCATCGGCAATAGGCTCCAATACTGCAAAAGACTCAACATCGGTTTGTTCTACTGATGCATCAGTACGTCCAGGTGTAAAAGGAACACTCACGGTTACGCCAGCTTTTTCAGCAGCCTTTTCTATTGCAGCACAACCACCCAATACAATCAGGTCAGCCAATGAAACTTTTTTACCACCCGAAGCACGTTGATTAAATTCAGTTTGAATGCCTTCTAATTTTCCTAGCACAGCACTGAGTTGAGCAGGGTTGTTTACTTCCCAGTATTTCTGAGGAGCCAGTCGAATACGAGCTCCATTGGCACCACCGCGTTTATCAGAGCCACGGAACGTAGAAGCAGCACTCCAAGCAGTTGTAACTAGTGAAGAAATACTAAGACCTGAACTAAGAATTGATTTTTTTAATTCCTGAACATCATTTTTATCGATGAGCGCATAATTAACAGCCGGGATGGGATCTTGCCAAATCAACACTTCAGCAGGAACTTCAGGTCCTACATAACGTGTAACAGGACCCATATCGCGATGGGTTAATTTGAACCAGGCTCTTGCAAAGGCATCCGCAAACTGATCAGGGTTTTCTAAAAATCTTCTGGAGATTTTTTCATACGCTGGGTCTAGGCGCAATGAAAGATCCGTGGTCAGCATAGT
>SXWI01000150.1 GCA_005791465.1 Bacteroidota bacterium
AATCACACTTATAAAAACATTATGTCTATTACTCGACTCTCAGCTGGCTTGCTGTTGATTTTATTAACAGCCTGTACAGGAAGCGGATCAAAAAAATTTACGGTTAATGGGAAAATTACGGGTCGTACCGATTCCATCATCTATTTGGAGGAAGTGCCCATGGCTACCATGCAGCGCGTATTGGTTGATTCAGTCACACCTGATCAAGATGGTTCTTTTACACTTCAAACAAAAGCAGAGGAAGAAACTATTTATAATGTGCGTGTTGAAAAGCAGGATTATCCTGCCGCGTCCTTAGTCAATGATGCAACTGCTGTTTCGCTTTCCTTGTTTTATAATCCAGCTAATCTTGATTTTCCAGATCGTTATGAAGTAACAGGTTCGCCCCTAAGTAAATCCTTGCAAACATATATGCTTGCTTTCAATAAACAGTTGGAACAGGTTTTTGTGTTGGGTAAACAACTAGATAGTTTACAACAGGCTGCTGTTATCGCACCATCAACCATAGCGGAAGTAGAGACCAAACGTTCCTTTTTAGTACAAGCGGTTCGGCAGGCTACTGACTCTGCCCTCAATGTAAATACCAATCCAGCTTTTTCTATGTTAGTATTAGGATATTATCAGAGTATGGCAGGAAATCCAACGGTGGGTCTACTCGGTTATTCTATGGAGGAGATTAAATCACTGGTCAAGAGATTGAGTGATAAAAATCCTACGCATAAAGGATTGGAAGCTGTCAGCATCATGATGGCTGCACAACCTAAAGCACCTCAGGGATTGGTAGGACAATCTGCTCCTGAATTTTCGTTACCTGATCCAAATGGGAAAATAATCAGTCTTAGTTCTTTCAGAGGTCGCTATGTATTAGTAGATTTTTGGGCAAGCTGGTGTAAGCCTTGTCGTATGGAAAATCCTACCGTAGTAGATGCTTATGCCCGTTTCAAAAATAGAAATTTTTCAGTGTTGGGTGTTTCATTGGACCAACCTGATGGCAAAGATGACTGGATGAATGCAGTCATGAAAGACCGTTTAACCTGGACACAGGTCAGTGATTTGCAATATTGGAATAGCCCGGTAGTTCCGCTGTATAATATTCAGGGTATCCCTTACAATGTATTGGTAGATCCAAATGGAAAGGTTGTTGCAGAATCTTTACGAGGCGAACAATTGGCCGCTACACTCGAACAAGTATTACCGAAGTAATTATTTTTTCTTCTTCTTAGACCCCCAGGTTGCATAAGAAAAATTTCGAATAGCTTTTTGGGCGCTAGGTTTTCGCAAAGGCTTGCAAGGCTTCAATGATTCTTCACAAGCAGCAGGAAGTGCTTGGTATAGTTGAGTGCCTTCTGTTTTCCAAGCCAGTTGTTGCTCATTGACTGATCGTACGATTTTCCCTGGATTACCCACTACTACCGATCTGGCCGGAATTTTTTCACCTTCACGAATCAATGAAAGAGCACCTACGATAGATTCGTCGCCTAATTCTACGTAATCCATCAGTACACTGTTCATCCCTACTAAACAATTTTTACCAATGGTAGCCCCGTGAATGATAGCACCATGTCCAATATGCGCGCCTTCCTTTAATCTAACTGTCAAACCGGGGAACATGTGAATAGTGCAGTTCTCCTGAACATTACATCCATCTTCAAGAATGATCTTTCCCCAATCACCCCGTAATGCAGCACCGGGGCCGATATAACAATTTTTCCCGATGGTAACATCACCGGTAACCACAGCCTGCGGATGTACAAATGCACTGGGGTCTACAACAGGTTTGATGCCATTAAATGAGTAGAACATAGTAAAAGTTATACCAGTGTTTTGTGTGTGCGATAACAAAGGCCTTTGAACTGCGCCACCAATTCTTGTTGCTGATTGTGTATTGCAATTTGATATAGCCCCGTACTTTTCCCATTATGCAATTCAGTGGCCGTGGCTGTTAATTGATCACCCACTTGTACTGGCTTTGTAAAGTTGATAGAAGTATCTAACGCTACAGATAAATTATTTCGATTATTACAAGCAAATGCAAATGCACTATCGGCTAGTGAAAAAGTAATTCCTCCATGCACAATACCAAACCCATTGACCATTTCGGCTCGTATTTCCATCCTGATTTGGCTATAGCCTTCTTTTACTGCTAGCACTTCAATACCCAACCATTGTGAGAATCGGTCCTCCTGCATCATGTGCTGCACCACTTGTTGTGCTAATTGATTTCCTTGTGTTGACATAAAAAGGTTTACTGTCCTTTGAACACGGGTTTTCTTTTTTCCAAAAATGCCGCTACTCCTTCTTTGAAGTCTTCGGTAGCAGCAGCTTGTTGTTGAAATTGGTCTTCCAACTCTAATTGCTGTGCTAAGGTATTAGTAGCACTCTGATTGAGTTGATTTTTTATAAGTGCTAATGCTTGTGTAGGCATAGCTGCCAACTGTTTGGCAAGTGTGAGTGCTTCTTCCTGTAATTGTTCGTCACTCACTGTTTTCCATATCAGTCCCATTTGCAGGGCATCAGCGCTGCTTACTTTATCGCCTAACATCATCAATCCGGCTGCGCGTTGCCATCCTACTAATCGAGGTAGAAAAAAACTGCCTCCTGAATCGGG
>SXWI01000151.1 GCA_005791465.1 Bacteroidota bacterium
TGATTGCCATAGTATGGTAATTAGTTGTGGAGTAATTTTGTACTATACAAATTTAACGGACCAGCATGAAATTACAAGACCGAATTTCTCTTCTTACACGACTGGGCAACTATATGCAAAGTCAGGAACCCAGCTGGCTGGTCGCTAAGGAACAGGCATCGCGGGAAAATGGGTGGTTTATCCCGGAATTTATCACCACCGCAGTTGATTCAATTGCAACGCAGTGGCTTACCGAAAAGAAATTGTCTGAGTGGGTTAATTTGGAAGAGGTGCCCACTCAGCAATCCAGCCCCCGTAATGTCGGTCTGGTTATGGCCGGGAATATTCCACTGGTAGGCTTCCATGATTGGCTTTGTGTTTTTGTGTCTGGCCACGGTGCTCAACTAAAACTATCATCAAAAGACAAGGTGCTTTTTCCACATTTACTGGGAAAAATTTTTGAATGGGCTCCTCAATTGGAAGGGACCTATCAATTGGCAGAACGTCTGACAGGGTGTGATGCATATGTGGCAACGGGTAGTAACAACTCCTCACGGTATTTCAATTATTACTTTGGCAAATACCCCCATATTATACGAAAAAATAAAACGTCGGTTAGCATACTGAACGGGACCGAAACAAAGGAAGAACTTGAACAACTGGCAACAGATGTACATCTCTATTTTGGGTTGGGCTGTAGAAATGTCACCAAGTTATACCTGCCCTCTGGGTACGATTTTATTCCCTTGCTGGAAGCCTTTAAGAAGTTTAGTTGGCTAGCCGATTTCCATAAATACAAAAACAATTACGATTACAACCTGGCCTTATATATTCTCAACAAGCAATTTTATATGACTAATGGCTCTTTGTTGCTGTTAGAGGAAAAAAACTGCTTTGCACCCGTAAGCCAGTTGAATTACGAATTTGTAGAAAATATTGAGTCGTTAACCGGAGAACTTTCAACGCATCCTGATATCCAGGCCATCGTTGGTAAAAACTTCTTGCCTTATGGCCAAAGTCAGCACCCTCGATTGTTTGACTATGCAGATGACGTGAATACACTTGCCTTTTTGAACAAAAAAATGTTAAACTGGCACGCTACACAATAGGCAGGGCTGACAGTTTGTTATTTTGCAGGAAAGGCACAACTTTTGTTCAAGCTTCTTAAATCGCTACTACTATGAAATGGAAACAAGTACTTCTGGTAATGGGAATAAGCGCCCTTACTTCAGTGACCAGCGTTTGGCTGTATGGCAAATATGTTAATCCTCGAGTTATCTCCTTTGCACAATCTACAGATGGAAAAACTCCGGCAAATTATGCAGGGTTTTTTAATGCTGCTCCTGGAGCAGAAACAACGGATTTCACAAAAGCTGCACAGGCTGCGGTACCAGCAGTAGTTCATATTAAAACTAAAACACCCGCCAAAAGGATAACCAACCAACTTCCGAAAAACCGAGGCGGTATGTTTGATGACTTCTTTGATCAGTTTTTTAATTATCCCCAAGTACAACCTGAGCAGCGTGCTTCAGGAAGTGGTGTAATAATTAGTGACGATGGTTATATTGTTACCAACAACCACGTTATTTCCGATGGGGGTGCTGGCATAGCGGAAGAAATCAATGTTACGCTTAGCAATAAAAAAACGTATAAAGCAAAAGTCATTGGGAAAGATCCCAGTAGTGATATTGCTGTGTTGAAGATTGACGGGACAGGCTTTCCTTATTTGGTCTATGGAAACTCAGATGTTGTTAAGCTGGGACAGTGGGTGTTGGCTATAGGCTACCCACTAACCTTGGAAACAACAGTCACTGCAGGAATTGTCAGTGCAAAGGGGCGTTCTATTGGTGTCAATGGACGTCAAAGCCAAACGCCCATTGAATCCTTTATTCAAACTGATGCTGCGGTGAACCAGGGTAATAGCGGTGGCGCCTTGATTACAACAGACGGGCAACTCATTGGAATTAACTCAGCCATCTATGCCCCTACCGGAACCTACGCAGGATACTCTTTTGCCATCCCGATCAACCTTGCTAAAAAAATTGTAAATGACCTTATTAAATTCGGAGATGTAAAAAGACCTTATCTAGGAATTATGTCTGACAGCAGAAATGTGAATGCAACAGATGGTGCATATGTTGGAACAATCGCACCCGATGGAGCTGCTGCAGTTGCAGGCCTTAAAAAAGGAGATATAATTAAAAAAATTAACGAAGTCCCTATTACTTCGTGGAGCGAACTACAAGGAACCATCGCTTCATTAAATGCAGGTGATAAAATTTCAATTCAATACAGAAGAGAGGGTAAAGACTACACAGCTTCTGCTACTTTAAAAGCAGAACAGGGTAATTATGGAAATCTTGCCGCCAACTCACTAGGCGAGTTATTGGGCGCAGAACTGGAAAATGCGGATAAAAAAATTACACAGCGAAACGATGCTGAGGGTGGCATTCGCGTAAAACGTATTTTAAAAGGTGGCCCACTCAGTAGAACAAGAATGCAAGAGGAGTTTATCATTACAAGCATTAATGGGGTACCCGTAACCACCATAGAGGAATTAAGTAGAGCTATTGCATCCTCGCGTAGCGAAAACTTAAATCTGGAAGGGTTTTACGATGGCTACGAGGGACTGTACCGCTACCCTGTGATGCTGACTCAGGAAGAAGAGTAATTACTTTTCATAGACAAGATACTCCCAAGCCTGCATTTCAAAAGGTGTATTGCCTTTGAAATCATTAGCAGCTCCTGAAAAGACATTTCGATACACGCCATTAACCCTTGGATCTGTCAGGTCAAAATGTAAATCGTTTTGGCCTGACAGATTTAATACTACTAGTACTTCCTTCTCCCCATTTTTACGAAGAAAAGCAACCACTGTATTGGGAGAAGATGTTTTTATTCGATAGGTCTTACTATTGGGATCACCCGCTCTCAGTGCAGGATGTGTTTTTTTCAACCGTGTAAGAGCTGTATAAAAAGACTTGAGATAATCGGCGTCAGGCCCCTTTTCAAATAAATCTTTCTCAAAAAATAAAATTCGCTTACGGTTTCCCAACTCCTGCCCAGAATAGAGCAGCGGAACACCATTCCACGTGATGCTAAAAACAGCCAAAGCACGAGCCATTTCACCATACTTTTCATACTCTGTTCCGTTCCAGCTGTTTTCGTCGTGGTTGGTGGTAAACCAAGCACGCAAAGTTGAATCACCTATTGCATCATACTTATCCAAAACAACGTAAAGTGAATCAAGCGCCCATCGTTGCTGGTAAAAATCTTTTGCACGATGCATCCAAGTCCAAGTATAACTCGCATCAAAAGCCTGACCATACTCCGGCTTTTCCAACTCGTCATATTCGCCAAACCAAAACAAAGGCTTTAGTTGATCTAATTCAGTTCGTGCCTCTTTCCAGAAATCTAATTCTACCCAAAAAGCAAGATCACAGCGAAATCCATCAATATCAAAGTTTGTAACCCAGTACTTCATTGCATCAATCATCGCGCGTCGTAAAGCAGGGTTTGAAAAATCCAACTCAATAATATCATCCATCCCGGATGCAATTTGAAATGTTCCTGTTGTGCTATCTTTCAAGTAGTAATCAGGATGGAGTTTAGTCCATTGATGATCCCAGCCTGTATGATTAGCCACCCAATCAATAATAATTTTAAAGCCCAATTGGTGTGCCTGTGTAACCAATTGTTTGAAATCCTCCGTAGTCCCAAACTCAGGATTGATACTAGTGTAATCCGAACAAGCATAATAACTACCAAGACTACCTTTTCTTTTTAGCTCAGCGATTGGTGTCAAGGGCATAAACCATAAAGTTTCTACTCCCAATTCTTTCAAACGGGGTAGCTCCTGCATGAATGCCAGCATAGTTCCCTGGGAAGTGTACTGTCGAAGATTTACCTCGTAAATAGTGGTATGTCCTACCCAATCGGGGGTCACAAAAGGTCCATTCATATTGGTTAGTTTTTCGGGTACAGCCTCTTGTCGAGGCATTAGCTTACATGACAGTAAGAAAAAAGAAAACACTAGTGCAAAAAGGCGAAAATACATAGCGCTATTTTTAGCAATATACAAAAAAGAGGGACCTTATCTTTGCAACATGAAAAGCTTTGATGTACCGATCATTTATCGAAGTCCGTTGATCAGTGCGATCAAGAAGAAAAGGAAAGAGCAGGATCGGATGAAAAAAGATTTTACTCCTACCCTGCTTGATTTTGGCCCCCTCCAAATTTCGCTGTCCAGACACTTTGGCTTTTGTTATGGCGTAGAAAACGCAATTGAAATTGCTTTCCGCACCCTTGAACAAAATCCTGGGAAGCGCATCTTTTTACTGAGTGAGATGATTCACAATCCCCAGGTGAATGCTGATTTGCAAGCGAGAGGTATTCGTTTTTTACAAGACACAAGTGGACGCACGCTAATTCCTTTTGATGAACTTAATAAAGAGGATATTGTACTTATTCCAGCATTTGGCACCACGCTTGAAATCGAAACTCTGCTTCGCGCAAGAGGAATTACAACAGAATCGTACAATACAACCTGCCCCTTTGTTGAAAAAGTATGGAACCGAAGTGAGGCGATAGCAAAAAAGAACTTCACTGTAATTATACATGGTAAACCAACGCATGAGGAAACTAGAGCTACATTTTCTCATGCTGCGGCACATGGACCAGCCATGGTGATTAAAGATATGGAGGAAGCCATACAGTTAGCTGCATTCATACGAGGCGATAAACCAATTGCTGAATTTTATTCATCCTTCGAAAAACAATATTCTGTAGACTTTGACCCTATCGCAGACTTAAAACGGATTGGCGTGGTCAATCAAACTACCATGCTGGCCAGTGATACGCAAGCAATCGCAGACTTTTTGAAAAAAACAATTGTAGACAAGGAAGGTAGCGAGGAACAAGTGGCTGATACTCGTGATACACTTTGTTATGCCACCTTAGATAATCAAACGGCTGTGCAAGGAATGTTACAACATGAAGCAGACTTGGCAATCGTGGTGGGCGGATACAATTCTTCCAACACTTCACACTTGGTTGAGCTGTGCGAGCTTACGCTACCCACATATTATATTGAAACAGCACAAAAGATTCTTAACGATACATCGATTCAGCATTTTGATCTTCATCAACATGCTGAAAAAGTTACAACTGACTTCTTGCCTAGCAAAAGACCACTCCGCATTTTATTAACTAGCGGCGCCTCCTGCCCGGATGCATTAGTAGAGGGAGTGATTGAACGATTACTAACTATAGTGCCTGGAACTGCCTCCCTTGACACCGTTTTGGATATATATCAAGCGTAAAGCAGCTTGTAATACTCTTCCGCCATTCGATTACTGTCAAAAGCAAAGCGAACATCCTGCATTCCATTTTTCATCACCTGACGCCAAGTATCATGATCGTCGTAATAAAGCGGAAGAATCTCCTTTTCTAAAATATCGTAAAGCTTGTTTAAGTCATATTCATCCTGCTCATGAACCGCCATGTTATCGTAGTCAGCTTTTGGAACTACAAAACCATTGTGTCCATGATTGATGAATTCTGGAATCCAGCCATCATCTGTTGAAAAATTAATAGCCCCGCTCATAGCAGCTGTCATTCCGCTAGTACCAGAGGCCTCCCGGGGAACGCGAGGATTATTGAGCCAACAATCGGCAGCCTGTTTCATGCGCTTGGACAAAGTAAGTTCGTAGCCGATTAATACCGCCATATTCTTGTGCTGTTTGCTCAAATGCACCAGCTGATTGAATTCACTGATGGCAGGATGGTCCATGGGGTATGGTTTACCAGCCCAAATTAACTGGACAGGATAACGCTTATTGGACATCAGCTTAGCAAATCGCTCTTCGTGTGTAGTAATTAAACCCGCACGTTTGTACCCAGCAAAGCGGCGTGCCCAAACGATAGTGAATACGGATGGATTAAAAATTTTTCCCGTCTGATCCGCTACAATCTCAAAAGCTCTTTTTTTCAAATACTGTTTTCGATCATCCATCCCATAATTATCGCCAGCTTCCATAAAGCGATATAACTGCTTGTCTGCCCAGTAACGCCAATTCTGTGCATTAGTAATTGATATAATAGGACAAATTCCTTTCTGCTTTTCCCACATTTTCCTTGAAACCTCTCCATGCAATTTAGAAACACCATTGGAAAGACGAGCAAAACGAAGCGCCGCCAGTGAGTGATTGAACTGATCTGCCTGGTCGCCAATCAATTCTTTAACCTGCTCAACGGTTAACCCGCAGAAATAGCTCATACGATGACAGAGATAAATATCATGCTTCTCGTTTCCTGCTTCCTCAGGGGTGTGTGTAGTAAACACCACCCTCTTCTTTACTTCCTCCAAATTGTGATCGAACTTTCTAAATAAATAAAACGCCGCAGATATTGCATGCGCTTCATTAAAATGATAACGCTCAGGTTGAAATCCTAATAAATCAATCAATTTGGCCCCTCCTACTCCCAACAAAATGAATTGAGCAACTTTGGTGGCTACATTGGCATCATAGAGGCGGTGTGTAATAGTTTGCGAAACGTAATCATTCTCGGGTAAATCGGTGGTCAATAAAAATAAAGGAGCCGTCTTGAATGTTTCGGGATTTAGATATAACGCTTTTACCCAAACAGGATGTTCATGAATCGTAACCTGAAATTTAATGCCCGTATCCTCAAGAAAACTATACTCTTTTTCATGCCAGGTAACATTAAGGGTTTGGTCTTGGTTGCGAGCTTGATCATAATAGCCATACTTCCAAAGTATTCCGACTCCGATCATATTCTGCTGTAGCTCATATGCACTTCGTAAGTGCGATCCAGCTAAAAAACCTAAACCACCACTGTATATTTTCAGCGGCTGATGGACCGCAAATTCCATTGAAAAATAGGCAACACTTTTACTAAACCGCTCTTGAAGGGTATACGGAACTTTATAGGGAGAAAAACTCATAATGTGTCTTTTTTACACGAAGCTGCAATTTAGCTTTTCTTTCTTACTCGTGGCGTTTTTTTACGCACAAATGAACCATCAAAGAGACAACCTGCACTTCGACGAGATCCACAGTTCTGCTCTTGTATACGAACACCATTGCTAGAAAATACAAATTGCAATACACAAGGGTCACCAGCCTGTCTGTATTCTGCCTTCGTTGAAGATGTCCAAAATGCCTCGCCTTTTAATTCGCCACTACAATCCCCGTTTCTTTTTTCAAAATGAATAAAAAAGGCAATACGGTCTTGCTTTCTTCCATCACGAATGGAAATAAGATTCATTTTTCCCTGGGTATAATCGGCTGAAAACTTGCGGAGCGCAGGTAATGTGTCAATAGGATTTATCAATTCTTCAACTTTATCCTCCAGGGCTTCGGTCATAATCAATGTAAACTGTTTGGCAGCTTCATTATAAACATAAACTGCCTTTCCCTCACTCAATGTACCATCTGCATTTTTTCGTATTTGCAAAAGAGAGAAAAGAAATTTTCTATCAATGAGTAAGGATTGCTGAATACCCTTTTTAGGTAACGGGTAAAAGAAGGAAGTGGATGACTGATAGGCTAATTCTTTATCAAAAGTCAGTATCCAAAGCATACGCTTTGAGCGACTGGAGAAATGAATCAAGATGTAGGTTTCGGCATCCGGGACTTCAATTTTTCCAATTGCATGAAATTGGGGTCTTTCTTTTTTGGTAGTGACAGAACCCAAAACAGAATCAGGTAGAATAGCGCTTAATACAGGTGTACTGATTAGTAAGGAATCTGAAAATTTATTTGTTAAAATAGAATCAGCAATTGTAAAGGGCCGAGAAACCGGAGTAAAAAAAGCAATAAAATCTGTTACGGAAACTGGAGCCTCCCCAGAAAGTAAAACTTTTTTCTTTTCACCACATCCCGCTCCTAGCAATAGTAAAAAAATAGACAGTACCTGTAGCTGCTTACTAAACATGGAACTCAATTTACCCCCTTTATTTGGATATGCAATTCTTTACATACTAGGCACAATTCAGTAATTTTGATGGGCAGCAATCAGATTAATGTCATGGAACAATTACAACAATTTTTTTCAAGTATCGGCCCCATAAGGGCGGCCTTATTGGCCACTACTTTCACTTGGTTAGTTACTGCACTTGGTGCTTCTCTTGTATTTTTTTTTAAATCGATGAGTAGAGCCATCTTGGACCCCATGTTGGGCTTTACGGGAGGTGTAATGGTGGCCGCTAGTTTCTGGTCTCTTTTAAATCCTGCCATAGAAATGTCTGAGTCGATGTACCCGGGATTAAAATGGATGCCGGCAGCAGTTGGCTTTTTAGCTGGCGCAATGTTCATCTTTTTACTTGACAAGTTCACTCCGCATCTTCATATCAATTTTGGCATTGAAGAAACTGAAGGGGTAAAAACTAAACTGCACAAAACCACCTTGCTGATCCTGGCAATTACCTTACATAATATTCCTGAAGGCTTGGCAGTAGGTGTACTGTTTGGTGCTGCCTCCTTAGGTATGGAAAATGCATCACTGGTTGGTGCTATTACATTAGCAATTGGGATCGGAATTCAAAACTTCCCTGAAGGAATTGCGGTTTCTATGCCCCTACGACGTCATGGCGTAAGCCGATTTAAAAGCTTCTGGTACGGCCAACTTTCTGCAATTGTTGAACCTGTGGCCGGAGTAGTCGGAGCCCTCGCCGTTGTATATGTACAACCGATTCTCCCCTTTGCGCTAGCCTTTGCAGCCGGTGCCATGATTTTTGTGGTAGTAGAGGAGGTTATTCCCGAGACACAACGAGACCGATATACAGACCGCTCCGTAATGGGCTTCATACTAGGATTTCTAGTGATGATGATTCTAGATGTGGCCTTGGGTTAATGTTGGTATATTGCGAACCCAGAAAACCATAAAATAAATTGTATGTCAAAAAAAATAAAAGTTGAAAACCCGGTTGTAGAGCTTGATGGCGATGAGATGACCCGGATTATCTGGAAATTTATTAAAGACAAATTAATTACCCCCTATCTAGATATTGACATCAAATACTTTGACCTAGGAATTGAGTACAGAGACCAAACTAATGACCAGGTTACAATTGATGCAGCAGAGGCAATAAAAAAATATGGTGTAGGTATCAAATGTGCCACCATCACTCCCGATGAAGCTCGTGTAAAAGAATTTTCTCTGAAACAAATGTGGAAAAGCCCCAATGGAACTATCCGTAATATTTTGGATGGTACCGTATTCAGAGAACCAATTGTAATCAGTAATGTACCCCGTTTAGTAACGAATTGGACAGCTCCTATCATAGTTGGAAGACATGCTTTCGGCGATCAATATCGCGCCACGGATACAGTCATAAAAGGGAAAGGAAAACTCACGATGACATTTACTCCTGAAGATGGAAGTACTCCACAGACTTTTGAAGTTTATAATTTCAAGGGAGACGGAGTAGCCATGGCTATGTATAATACGGAGGAAAGCATCCGAGGATTCGCACGGTCTTGTTTTAACATGGCACTTAGCAAAAAGTGGCCGCTATATCTTTCTACGAAAAATACGATTCTAAAAAAATACGACGGACGATTCAAAGATATTTTTCAAGAGATCTTTGAACTGGAGTTTAAAGCTTCTTTTGATACCGCTGGTATCGTATATGAGCACCGGTTGATAGATGATATGGTAGCTAGCGCACTAAAATGGAATGGCAATTTTGTGTGGGCTTGTAAAAATTACGACGGAGACGTGCAAAGTGATACGGTTGCGCAAGGATTTGGCTCACTTGGACTCATGACCTCTGTTTTGATAACCCCCGATGGTAAAATCATGGAAGCGGAAGCTGCCCACGGAACAGTTACGCGTCATTATCGCGATCACCAGGCAGGCAAGCCAACCAGTACCAATCCCATTGCCAGTGTTTTTGCATGGACTAGAGGGTTGGCTTTCCGTGGCAAACTTGATAATAATGCTGAGCTCATTAGTTTTTGCGAGAAACTGGAGCAAGTATGTATTGAAACCGTAGAATCCGGAAAAATGACTAAAGACCTTGCAGTATGTATTCATGGTAATAAAGTAAAGCACGTCGAGCATTATCTATATACTGAGGAATTCCTAGAGGCTATCAATCAAAATTTGCAAAGAAAGCTTGGCTACTAAAAAGAGACAGGGATATATCAGCTGGGACGAGTACTTCATGGGTGTTGCCCTGTTGTCTGCGCGCCGCAGTAAAGACCCGGGCACACAAGTGGGGGCTTGCATTGTCAATGCACAGCATAAAATTGTGGGAGCCGGTTATAACGGACTTCCAGCAGGTTGTAACGACGATGAATTCCCTTGGGATAAACAGGGCGGTTTTCTCGACACTAAATACGCCTACGTATGTCATGCTGAACTAAACGCAATCCTTAATAACATAGGCATGTCCTTGCAAGGTTGCAGAATTTACACGGCTCTTTTCCCTTGCAATGAATGCGCAAAGGCTATCATACAATCAGGTATCAAGGAGGTGATTTATTTATCTGATAAATACAATGATCAAGACAATGCCATTGCTTCCCGAAAAATGCTTGAGACCGCCGGAATTCATTGTAGAAAAGTTACCACTACCCTTACATCACTAACACTCTCCTTTGCTGAAGGAGATGTATAAAAAAAAGCCCCGCTGGTGCGGGGCTTCAAAATATCAATAAATAGGTTATATGCGGAAGTGAGCAAACGCTTTGTTGGCTTCAGCCATACGATGCGTATCTTCTTTCTTCTTGAAAGCAGCGCCTTCTCCTTTGCTAGCAGCAACAATTTCATTGGCTAATTTATCAGCCATGCTACGACCATTGCGCTCGCGGCTGTAACGAATCAACCATTTCATGCTAAGCGAAATACGACGATCGGGACGTACTTCAGAAGGAATTTGGAAGGTAGCACCACCAATACGACGGCTACGTACTTCCACAGCAGGAGCCACATTAGCAAGGGCTTTTTTCCAAACTTCATATCCATCTTCACTGGTTTGCTTTGCAACTTTTTCCAGTGCAGCGTAGAAAATAGTAAATGCGCCACTCTTTTTTCCTTCCCACATAATGTTATTCACAAAACGTGTAACGAGCTTATCGCTGAATCGAGGATCTGGGGCTAAGGGAAGTTTTTTGGCTTGTGCTTTACGCATGGTATAGTGCTATTGAAAATTCTTGAATTACTTTTTGGCTTTTTCCTTCTTGGTACCGTATTTAGAACGGCTCTTCTTACGATCTTTTACACCGGCAGTATCCAGTGAACCACGAACAATGTGATAACGAACACCTGGAAGGTCCTTTACACGACCACCACGGATCAATACGATGGAGTGCTCTTGCAAGTTGTGTCCTTCTCCGGGAATGTAGGCGATAACCTCTACTTTATTAGTGAGACGAACTTTTGCCACTTTACGTAACGCAGAGTTTGGCTTTTTGGGAGTTGTTGTGTACACCCTGGTGCAAACACCACGGCGTTGCGGACATTGATCAAGTGCTCTTGATTTACTCTTAGCCTTGATAATCTCACGTCCTTTTCTTACTAACTGTTGAATAGTAGGCATTCTTGACCCTTATTTTTGGGAGAGCAAAGGTAAAGATGACGCACTGAACCACCAAAAAATGAAAACTGTTTTTTCCTAACCCCGGAGGCGGGTGATTTTAATGCAAAAAACTGATTTTCAGCGCTTAAAAGCGGGGACAGGAAAGGTAACGAATCGGCCTACCCGATTTTCGGCCCGTATAAGAAACTGAAACCTCCAAACTGCTGGTTCCTGGAAGCGCTTTTCCTATTTGCCCGGCAGCAACATCATAGGCCACTCCAAATACCCATTGCTGGTAACCCAATCCCAGGTATGGAACCACTGCATCATTGAAGCGGTAGTTAACTCCTGCTACCAAATCTGTGGTGGAAGCAAATGGCGTTCGGATAGACAATCCGGCCATTTGCTCCATAGCCGTGCCTTGCTTTGTGAGCAGAAACTGCGGGGTCACTGAAAAACGTTCAGAGAGCGCCCATTGAAATCCTCCATGAGCAACCAGACGCATTGGTAAGGATTGAGCAACAGATTGCGTCACAAAAGGATCCTGTGGACGATTTAGATGAAACGCTGCTATACCTCCAAAAAAACGTACCGGGCGAAATTCTCTTGCATCAGCATATGAAATCCCTGCTCCAATATCAAGGTCACTGGAAGAGGTTCTCTGGAGCTGATCGGCACTTGACACTCCAGGGTCATAGCCACTAATTGAATTCCATTGATCGCCAAATTGAAAATTACTCGGATTAAATCTCCTAGCCAGTGCACCAACCTGAATTCCGAATGTAATCTGCTGATTATCGTCTTCTCCAAAACGAACACCACTGTATGCGATGGTTAAATAACCATGCTGATAGTGATACCCTCCATCCCCTGCTGATTGATCCAATAGGTTGATCCCAAAATTTAAATTTTTAGGAGTAACTACATCAGCTGATAGTCCCTTTGTAAGATAAGGAGTCATCACCTGGCTCCATTGTGTTCTAAAAACGGCATTGGCACGAAAATCTCCTTCATTCACTCCAGCCAATCCCGGATTGATACCAAGAGGATACGCGTAGAACTGTGAAAAGTGCGGATCTGTCTGTGCCGTTATTTTCAAACACAATCCACTGAACAAAAGAAAAAATAGTATAAACCCTCTTTTCATGTTAGTGAATTAAATTGATTGAACCTCTCTTGTTTACAACCGTTCCATCCTGACGGACCACCTTCAATACATACGCATAGACACCCACGGGTTGAAGTTTTCCTTTATGCTTTCCATCCCAACCTTGAGCAGGATCATTTGTTTGAAAAATAACTTGGCCCCACTGATTGAAAATACGGAAGTCAATTGTGTTTATGTAGTTTCCAAATACTTTGACAAGATCATTCTTTCCATCGTTGTTTGGGGTGAAGGCATTGGGGACAAAAATTTCGCGTGTGCTCAAGGTTGTTCCAGAAACAGGACCCGCCGGTAGACTTGTTTCACAAATTTTTGCGCCGATCGCTCGAACTAATATAGCAACGGTGGTATTACCAGGCAATCCATCAATAGTATGACTCAACCCAGCTGCGCCACTGCTAGGCGTACCAAATGTGCTGCCTCCATTTGTACTGATCTGATAGCCCGTAGCTCCCGTAACGGCAGGCCATGAAAAAGTTAAGGATGAAAATGAAATTGCATTTACCGTTACCACAGGGGTTGCCAAACGAGGTATCAGGGTGACCTGTATAGGAACTCTTAAAGCACTTATACATCCAGCCGTACTAAAACCCTCGACATACCAAGTAGAAGGAGCAGATACTCCAATTAGTGAAAAACTATAGCCGGTTGCAACTGAAGAACCTCCTGTTTGCGTGGGATACCAACGATAAGTGACCGTTGCAATATTCACATTCTGAACTTGCAAGGTTATATCAGCACCGGGGCAAACACTCACATTACTAAGTTGCGCATCGGGTGGAATAGAATTGATGTTTACCGTTGCAGTGGCTCGGCTATCACTGATGCAGCCGGCCGAACTAACAGCCTCCACATAGAAAGTTGCCGGAGCTGTAACAGCAGTCAGCGAATAAGAATTACCCGTTTGTAGCGCAGTCCCTCCCGTTGCAGCAGCGTGCCAACTATAAGTTAAAGCAGGAGATGGCGCATTGACTGCCAACAATGCATTAGCACCGCTGCATACAGAGACTGGATTCACAACAGGTGTTGCTGGTTTATTTTGTACTTGCACTGTTATCTGTGAAGCCGCACTGCAACCCAATGCATTAGTAGCTGTAACAATATAGGTAGTAGTGGCAGTTGGAGAAACAGTTTGACTGGCTCCTGAAAGACTACCCGGGGTCCATGTAAAATCAGTTAGTACACCTGCGCCAGCATTCACCCCTAATTGCGTAGAACTTCCCACACAAATTGAAGCAGGAGTAGCAGTAGCATTAATGGTTGCATTATTATTCAATGCAATAGTTCCATTAAACAACGCAGTACAACCCGCTGCATCTGTAATAGTGCAATTATAATTTCCTGGAGGCAAATTGGAAGCAGTAGCAGTGCTTTGCACAGGAGCTGTATTCCAAGAGAAATTATAAGGACCAGCTGAACCCGTTACATTCAGCGCAATACTACCGTTGGGACCGTTACAGTCAGAAGCTATAATAGTCGGAGTGATTGTTTGAGAAAATACAATACCCGATACTGCCATGATTACCGCGTTGGGAAAAGGCGCATTGGCTCCGGTTGATACATTGCTGATACGAATTTTTTCTAATTGCTTGGCACGATCCACACAATTGAGAATAATTTCAATATAGTAAAGGCGCGGGTTGTTTGCAGTAACCCCATCGGCTACAAAGGGACCTGTTGCGGTTCTAGTGACACGCCCAAAACCCTGTGCAACTATATTGCTGGCCCCATTGAACCAATCTGATAAAACATAATTAGTGAGGTAGGGCGAAAA
>SXWI01000152.1 GCA_005791465.1 Bacteroidota bacterium
AAGAGTCATTTGGGCATTCAGCAGTGTAGTGAAGGATTCATATACTTCAAGTTGCTTATATGTAAACGAATCAGCTGCTGAATCCTCACTCGCTGCTAGGTGTGAAAAAACAGATTGGACTAAAAAACTAGAAGTGGAAGTCAGTTGCTTAATTACAGAAGACCAATCCTCCTCAGTAAAACCAAGTCTGTTCATCCCGGTTTCAATCTCGAGATGAACAGGATACGCTGTTATGCCTTGCTTTTGTAAATACTGATCAAACGCTTCCAATAAAGTAATAGAAAATAACGTGGGCTCCAGTTGAAAGTTTAATAAGGTTTCAAAAGCAGCAGGCTCCGTGTTCATTACTAAAATGGGAGTAGTGACTCCCGCTTTTCGTAGCTCCACTCCTTCATCAGCATAGGCAACTCCAAAATAATCTACCCCCTGAAACTGTAATACATGTGCAATCTCAGTAGCCCCGCTTCCATATGCAAAGGCTTTTACCATCGCCATGATTTTAGTTCCAGGCTTTAGGAGCTGGCGGTATTGATTGTAGTTATGAACCACAGCCTGTAAATCAATTTCCAGTCTTGTTTCATGAACTTTTTCTTCTAAAAAAGCAACCACCTCCTCTAAACCAAAGGAACGAGCGCCCTTTACTAAAATTATTTCGTCTCTGAATGAACGCAGTTGCGCTTGTGTAAGAAACGCGGTAGTGTCAGCATACTGCTCTAATTGCCAACTATCAGCAGTATGCAGAAATGCTGCTCCTATAGCTGGCCCTATGGTAATTAAACGGGAAACAGGAACTTGGGTCAGCATCGCATTTATACGCGCATAGAGTTCCCCAGGAGTTTCTCCTGTTTGCATAAAATCAGAAAGTATCACGGTACGTTTCAGTGAACCTGCTTGCTGCTTCAAAAATGAAAGTGCAATCTCTAATGAGCTTAGATCGGCACTATAACTGTCATTGATCAATTTGCAATGATGCACCCCCTTCTTTAAACTAAGTCGCATATCAACCGGAGTAAGGCATTTCATTCGTTCTGCAATAGTAGATAGGGGTATCTTCAATAATAACAAAATCTCCCAACAACGAATGGCATTTTGGATGGAAGCCGCATCCGTAAAAGGAATCTGTATAGCACCCCCAGGGGGAAGTAAGGATCCTTTTGCCTTAATGATTGAAAAACCAGCATCTGACTCCACTGAAAGTAGTGTTAGAGGTGGGGCAATCGGAGCGCGCACAAAAAGTTTACGCTTCTCTTTTTCCTTTTCCTCCATAGAGCCAAATCCTTCACGATGAGCATCTCCAATATTGGTAAAAACTCCAATGGTGGGCTGGATGATCTTTTCCAATCGCTCCATTTCGTCAGGTTGTGAAATACCTGCCTCAAAAATAGCCAACTGATGATGTGGTTTTATTTCCCAAACACTCAGCGGAACACCGAGCTGTGAATTAAAACTCTTAGGACTTCGTACTATTTTAAAATCGGCTTGAAGCAACTGAAACAACCACTCTTTTACAATTGTTTTCCCATTACTCCCCGTTATACCAATAACGGGAATAGAAAATTGTGAGCGATGTGCAGCAGCCAACTTTTGCAAAGCAGTTACCGCATCAGTAACCTTGATAAAATTGGCTAATGGGAAAGGGACTACATCAAGATTTTGTGTAATTACAAAACTGCGTACACCTTTCTGGTAGAGATCTGCAATAAAATCATGCCCATTTCTTCGAGAAGTAGTAATAGCAAAAAAAAGTGAGTGCGCGGGAGAAAATGCACGGCGACTGTCAATCAGTAAATGTTCAACAAGATGATCGTTAACCACAGGTGCGTCAACCCCCAACAGTCGGACTACTTGCTGTACGGTATACAAAAGAATGCGTTTATTGATTTAAAACACTATCATCAACCTCATCAGCAGGAAGTCCTTTTTTCTGAATGAACAGCGAATAGAAGATAGAACCGCTGATGCATACAGCAATCACCCCTAAGGAAAGAGCTACTTGCAATTGTTTGGATAGCCACTGATTAATCCAATGTTCACCCAACATTTTTACACCGATGAACACCAATACAATGGCAATACCCTGTTGTAAGTAATCAAATTTGCTTACCGCACCTCGCAGCAAAAAGAAGAGCGAACGCAACCCCAACACTGCAAAAATATTAGAGGTATAGATCACAAATCGATCGCGGGAAATCCCCATAACGGCTGGAATAGAATCTAAGGCAAAAATCAAATCAATTGAAGCCAACATGATGATCACTACAAATAAGGTGGTATAAACAGGTCTTCCATTTTCACGGATCATAAACTTTCCATCTCCGTCGTGTGGGGCCAATGGCAAAAAGCGCTTTAAGAACAAATAGACCTTACTTTCTTGTGGGTTGAACTCTTGATCCTCATTGGCCGTAAACATTT
This sequence comes from Bacteroidota bacterium, assembly GCA_005791465.1. Taxonomy (GTDB): domain Bacteria; phylum Bacteroidota; class Bacteroidia; order Chitinophagales; family Chitinophagaceae; genus JJ008. The sequence goes on from SXWI01000152.1 coordinate 2,413, forward strand.
TGAAACCAGTGTAGACAAGAAATACGCCGAACACATATAAAATCCAGTGAAACTTTTCTACCAGTACAACACCAACTGTAATAAAAATAATCCTGAATAAAATGGCCATAAGAATACCGATCAATAGAACTCTACCATAATTTTTTTCTTTCACAGCAAAAGCAGAAAAGATCAGAATAAACACAAAGATGTTGTCAATACTGAGACTCCATTCCATGAGATACGCACTGAGGTATTCCAGCGCTAACTGCTGGCCTTTTTCAATCCATACAAATACAAAAAAAGCAAGGGCCAGCCCAACCCAGAAAAAAGTTTGATTCAACGCTTGACGGATCGTGACTGTCTGATTTTTTTTACTCATCAGACCCAGATCAAAAAATAAGGCCAAGACTAAAACAAGAGAAAATACAAGGTAACTGATTTGATCAATATTCATGGTGCTAGCAAAGTTAGGGTCTTAGCGCGCGAATTGTCTTTTACGAATCGACTGAAATAAAAATCCGCCACCCACCAGTAGTAATAGTGGAATGAGAATAAATAGTATTTGAACCCATAACCGATATTGCTTTACCTTTTCACCATCCAGTAAACGAAGGGTAATCTCTTTAGCGCGTAACCGACTGATGGCAGGATTACTAATTAAATATTCTACACTATTCAGTAAAAATTCCTTGTTCGCAACCGGGATAAAATAACGGCCAGCTTCACCACCAGTCAGGTATTCAAAATGTGTATAGGGATTCCATCCCATCTCGGTAGGTACCAGTGGCGCCTGCGGATCATAAGCACCTTGATCGTTAACAGCAGGTATGTAATCATTTAAAACCAGATCTCCATCTCCAACCAGAAGCACAGTTCCCTGTGTAGCCTGGGATATAAAAGGCTGACCCGAACGAGCCATTGAATCAGCTTGTGCCCCAAAAATACGATTGCGATAAAGAGAGGTGAGTTTACCTTCCAGAAGCATGGCCACTTGCAATTCACTTCGATTGAATAATTTATTCTCAGGAAGGGTGCTGTTTTCGTTTAAGGAAATCAGTGCAGGAGTACTGATAATACGAGCACGCTCAGAGCTTGCCAGCAATGGCGTCTTGATCACACCAGGTGCATCTACCGTATCAATTGAATTGGCAAAGCGTAAGCCTACATATCCAGCCGTTTTTAATTTTTTATCGGCTGCGGGTGCGCCCACCAAGGGGTAATAATTCCAAGGTAAAAATTCATTCTGTGGCTGTTCTGTTGTGCCCCCTACTTGAATAAAGCTGACCTCACAACGAAGATCCATTACCAGATCTGGGTTGATGCGGGCACCATATCGAAAGAACAGATCACCCAAATTAAGATCTCGATCAAAAGCAACTATGGATGGCTTTCGACCGAAACTATCCATTTCAGCAACAAGATTATCAATAAAACAAAGCAGCTTACCGCCACGCATCACAAACTGATCGATTTTCAATTTTTCATTTTCACTAAATCGAAGTGTTGGTTTTACGAGCAATAATAGATCAACACCTGCAGGAACTGCTGGCTGACTTTTGAGATCCAACGTGCGAAGCTCATAATCTTTTTGTAAGGCTACCCGTAATTGATACGTTCGTTGATCAGTAGGCTCCCCATGACC